>JALYZW010000295.1 GCA_030945725.1 Verrucomicrobiota bacterium
GCGTGAGCCTGTGCCGGTGTCTTTTGCCATGGGCCAGTTCTACCGGGTTCGCGGACGCCTTCAACGCTCGCTTTTACCCGTTTTCCCTCGTGTGCCACGTTCGGTGCTCCTGCCGCGACCTCCGGTAACGCGCCGACGGCATTGCCTGCTCCTTTCGCGAGCTCTGGAACCCAGGCGACCGGTTCGTCGGCTCCTGTCGGGACGGGCGGAAGCGGTGGCGACAACCTTGCCGGCTCCTTTCGCCAGCTCCGGAAGCGCGCCGACCGGTCTGGCGGCTCCTTTTTCAAGCTACCGAAGGCTGGCGACAGAAGTACCGGCCGGTTTCAGGAGCTACGGAAACCGCCGCCGAACGTTGCCGTCAGGCTGTGTGAGGTAGCTGGAGGAGAGGAAAACGGCGTTGACCGAAGACCGCGCTGGTCGCTAGGATCGCCGCAGTTCGATTGACGCTCGGCTGGTCAGGGGAAATGCAAGGGAGACTGGGCGGACGCCATTCGGCGTAACCCCCAACCTATACAAAATCGGCTTCGGCTTGATACCGGAGTCGTCTCCCCCACAACCATGGCTGATCAAGCTACCCTCGATGCAATCGAAACCGCAGAACTTATCCTCCAGGTGGATACCGGCCGCGCGCCCGCCGACCCTTTCAAGCTCCCCGCAACCCTGCAAACACTCGTAACCACGCGGCTGACGGCGTGCAAAGGCAAGAACGCCGCCACGACGTTGCTGGAAGGATCGACCGTGGGCGCCTCCCAACAACGGCAACAGGCGATCGACCGACTAAATGATCTGCTTCACAGCGGCTATAACTTCATCGCGTCGGTGCCGAGCGACGACATCACTGATGCCGAGCGCGCGCAGGTGTTTGAGTCCTACGGTTGGGAAGGCGGGCTCCTAGGCGACATGTCCTCGCCCTCGCGCCTCGAGGCGCTGGCCAATGCGGCGATCAGCGCCACGGCTGATCCGAGTGTTCCTGCTCAAGGTAAGTATTCGGCGACGCTGGTCAGCCGGATCACGAACTGGCTCGGCATCTTCGACGCCGCTTCGGCGATCGCGAACGGTGGATCCCGGCAGGTCATGATCCAGCAGCGCAATGACGCGCGCGATCAACTGGCGCAGGCCGATTCGCGGGTGCGGCTCGCCTATTGCAGCGCGAGCGACGACGGCGAAAGCACGCCGGAGCTGGCGAAGATCGGGATGCAACCAAGACGCGCGCCGGGCGACGCGCAGCCGCAACCGCTACCGGTCGCGCCGGGGGCGGCCACCTATAATAACGTGGCGCGGGAGCTGACGATTCCCGCGATGCCGGACCACGCGACGTTCCTCCGCGCCTATCGTCAGCCGGCCGGTGGCGCAGCTGCCGTCGCAGGGGTTTCGTCCACGCCAACGGTCTCAGTCGTCGGCATTTCGCCCCTCACTCCAGGAGTAACCTATCAAGCCTGGCTCGTAGGAGTGAACTCCCGCGGCGAAGGAGCAGAGAGCAACAAGATCAGCTTCACGGCCTAGCGCGCGGCGCTTCGTTTCCAGACAGCGGCGCATCGGTCCACACCGATCGCCGCTGTTTTGCGTTTCGGGGGCGACCGCGGTCAGCCCGAGTTGAAGGTTAGCAAAACGCGAAAGCCCTAAGGCGTTCCTGCCAAGCGTGAGACAGCCGAGGAGGAATTCACTTCAGAGCAACATCTCAGCAGCAGTCGCATTCCCCCCGAATCGCGGCGCGACCTTCTTTGATCAGGAATGGAATGAGAGCGAGCGCGGCGACGCTGTCGAGCCACCACCAGCCGAATAACCTCGTCGCCGCCAGCCCCACCATTAGGACAATGGAAAGGTAGCCACAGGTAATCGCTTCCATGGCGTCGGCTCGTAATGAGCGCGAGTTCAAGCGCGCGGCGACGCGCAGCTTATAGCCAGCGAGAATCGGCATGCCGATCTTGGCGACCAGGCCGATAACGATCCCCCACGCGCTTTCGTGCGTATCCGTCACTCGCTTCACCACGAACAACCCGTAGGCGGAATTGAAAAGGACATACGCGACAAGAGCATAGAGTGAGTAGCCGACCCAGCGCGCCGCGCGGCGTTCGACGGCTTCGACGCGAGTTTCAGTGGCCTGACCGCCCGCCTCTACCCTGAGCCGCCAGAGAAGCACACCGGCCGCAAACAGTTCGACCACGCTGTCGATGCCGAATGCTTCCAGGAGGAGACTCTTCGAAGCCCAGCCCAGGAGGAGCGAGGCCGTTCCTTCCACCGTCATCCAACCGAGCGTGATGTAAGTAAGGCGGAGTGCGAGCTGCACATCGGCGCTCCGCTCCGGCGAAAACGTGATCGCGCCTTGGGTAAGTGGTCTTGTTTCCGGCACGAGCTAAACCTTGCTCGCCGGAGCGAGATCGCAATCGTGGTCTTCCGTCTCGAACTGAATGTTCGCGTGCTGAATTTCGAATGAGATCGAGGGGTAAAGCCGTCGCCGGGAGCAACTCGCGCGGCGGTTTTGCTTTTCGCGCGTCGCGTTTGAGGCGCTCTTGCGAACTTTGACTCTTTACTTCCCCCGACTTCGACCTCACATCGTGTCCCTCGTGATTCCAACGATCGGTAGAGGAGCTGCCGAGGCATGACCACGGATGTTTTCCGCGATCGTCGCGGGACGCTCGCGTTCGTGTTCGGATGCGTCGCGGTGACGGCTGGCGTGCTGCTGCACCTGCCGATGTTCTGGATGGGACGCACGATGGGTTTTGTGCTGGCGGGAATGCCGATGGATCCCGGAATGATCTTCGGGATGTTTTTGATCGTCGCCGGCGTCGGAGTCGCTGCGTACGGCCTGCTGCCGAGTCACGCCGCGCAGATCGCGCAGACCGCTTCGCGCATCACGGTCGCCGCTCCGGAAGACGCCGCGCTGAGTCCGGCGCATTGGGGTTTGATGGTGGCGCTGGTGGTAGCCCTCGTGATCGATGTGATGAAGCCGGCCAGTCTCGGTTTTGTCGTGCCGGGCATGATCACGGAATATCATGCGACCCGCGCGCAGGCGTCGCTGGTGCCGTTTTTCGCGCTCGTCGGGACGGTCACGGGCTCAATCGTGTGGGGCGTGCTGGCCGATCTTTATGGGCGCAAAGCTTCCATCCTGCTCTCCGCGGTCGTTTTTGTAGGGACGTCGATCTGTGGCGCGATGCCATCGCTGAATTGGAATATTTTCATGTGCTTCCTGATGGGTCTCGGCGCCGGCGGGATGCTGCCAGTCACCTACGCGCTGCTCGCGGAGACGATGCCGTCGCGACATCGCGGATGGGCGCTGGTCTTGGTCGGCGGGCTCGGCGCGGTGGGGGGTTACTTCGCCGCGAGCGGCTTTTCTGCGGTCCTCGTCCCGACATTGAGCTGGCGCATTCTGTGGCTGATTAATTTGCCCACGGGTCTGATTTTGGTGGCGATGGGTGGGTTCATTCCTGAATCGCCGAAGTTCCTGCTCGCGCGCGGCCGCGATGTGGAAGCGCACGCGGTGATGAAGCGTTTCGGAATTGTGACGCGCGACGTTCCAGTTCCCGCAGGGAATGACGCCAATTACGGCGAACTGAGCCATCCGCCGGCGTCGACGCTGTGGACTGGGGCGCTCATCGGCAAGACCGCCGCGCTCACCGTCGCCGCGGTCGCGTGGGGCCTGATCAATTTCGGCCTGCTGCTCTGGATGCCACACGATCTCGTCGCGAAAGGGTATTCCATGGGGCTCTCGAGCAAGCTCCTCGCGGAATCCGCGCTGATCGCATTCCCGACCGTGTTCATCTGTACGTTCATGTACAGCCGCTGGAGTACAAAGTGGGCGCTGACCACGATGATCCTGACCACGTTCCTCGGTCTGGTGTGGGTCGTAATCCTGGAAAAATTTTCGGGCGCAAACCCAGTCTGGCCCATCG
>JALYZW010000350.1 GCA_030945725.1 Verrucomicrobiota bacterium
AAAGGTGAATGTCCAAAGGTAGAGTTGCTGTTGACCGAGTGTTTTCGAGGCGAAGAGGAAGGTGCTTTGCTTTTGTTCATCTGTGGTTGTGGAGTTGTTAGATAATAGGCAAGATTAGACGGGCGGAGGCTGGCTTTGCGAAGCCCCCGCCTCTTCCACGTCTTCGATCAGTTCAGGTTCCCAGGCCGAGAGACGACCAAGCAGCTGGCCGCGTTCTCGTTTGAACGATTCGAGGTAGAAGACATACAGAAGCCCCTCTGATAGGTGGAATGTAGCGGTCCTTTGCTCGTCGGTCGCGACGGTGGAGGGAAGTGCCTGCGTTAAAAGAAGGCGATCCGTGCCGTCATACTATGAGCGCTTAATCAAGTGCGTCGCTCGGATGTATTCGACCCTATAGCCGGTCTTCTTGTCGACGTAGCCAGCGTCCTCAGCTCGGGAGCCGCGATATTCGCCCACGATGAGCAAAAGGCCCTGCAGGACCTGTTCAGCCAGTTCTTCCCGGCTCATGGGGTTTTGCCGTCGGTTGCGCGGACGACGACTGCACAATCGCAAGAATTGCCGCGTGAAGCGGAAGCAATAGACCAGCCCAAGCAGCGACTACTTGCGCTAGATCATGTCTGCTATCTGTGCGCGTAATTGTGTATACTGCGAGCGAATCAGGAACTTGGTTACTCTGCGGAAACTCCCAAACATTCGGGCGAAGGTTCGATTCCCTTCACCCGCTGTTCTGTTGCGCGCGGTTCGAAGCGTCTATCGATCTGAGACCATGATCTCGCGGTGGCGCCATGCGTAGGCCAGGCCGGAATAGACCGTAAGCACGACCACGACGGCGACTAGTAAGGCGCCGCCTTGATTCCACGAACGCAGCCACCACGCGTCCGTGCCGTCCGTGATCCGCAGCTCACGCACCGAGAGCAGCACGAGGAAGAACAGGACGGTAACGATCTGCCACGCTGTCTTGTGTTTACCCAGCCCCTCCGCCGCGAGAACCTGACCCTTCGTCGTGGCCATCAAACGCAGCCCGGTGACAAGAAAGTCACGCGCCACCACAATCGTCGCCGCCCAAGCCGGAATAGCGCCGAGGGGCACGAGCGAGATGAACGCGGCGGCGACCAGGACTTTGTCCACGAGCGGGTCCATCAGTTTCCCGAAGTTGGTCACAAACTGGTAACGCCGCGCGATTTCGCCATCCAGATAATCGGTGAGACCGGCGAGGGCGAAGATCGCGAGGGCCGCGGTGTGGCCATAGCGCCAGGAGGAATTCAGCGCTGCGACGAAAAGGATCGTGAGCGCGAGACGGCCGAGCGTTAGACGATTGGCCCAGTTCATTCGCGCGGCCCGGGCGCGCGTCCCCGATGGGTCTTGGACCGGGGTGCGCAAACGGAAATTGCCATGTACGCTGGGGGCCGCGTAGGGTAAGAGCCCGCGCTGTCCAGCGTGAGCAGGAGATACTCAAAATGACGACGAATCAATGTGATATTGGCCTCATCGGGCTCGCCGTGATGGGGGAAAACCTCGTCCTCAACATGGAGTCGAAGGGGTTTACCGTCGCGGTGTTCAATCGGACGACCGAGGTCACGGAAAAGTTTCTCGCGGGCAAAGCGGAGGGGAAAAACATCCAGGGCACGCGCACGATGGATGAATTTGTCGGTGCGCTGAGGCGGCCGCGCAAAGCGATGATCATGGTGAAAGCCGGCGCGCCGGTCGATGCGGTGATCGGTCAGCTCGCGCCTCTGCTTGAGCAAGGCGACGTGATCATCGACGGCGGGAATTCGCTTTTTACCGACACGCAGCGGCGCTGCAAAGATCTCGAGGGAAAAGGAATCCATTTCGTCGGCTGCGGCGTTTCCGGCGGCGAAGAAGGCGCGCTCAAAGGTCCCTCGCTCATGCCGGGCGGCTCGCGCGAATCGTGGGAAATCATTGCGCCCATTTTCCGCAAGATCGCCGCGCAAGTGGATGGCGAACCGTGCTGTCGTTACATGGGACCGGACGGCGCGGGCCATTACGTGAAGATGGTTCACAATGGGATCGAGTACGGCGACATGCAGTTGATCGGCGAGGCCTACGCCATTCTGAAAGATGTTCTGAAATTGGAAGCGGGCGAGCTGGCCGACATTTTCACGGAATGGAACAAAGGCGACCTCGATAGTTACCTGATCGAGATCACGTCGCAGATCTTTCGCAAGATCGATCCCGACACGGGTAAACCGCTCGTCGACGTGATTCTCGACAAGGCCGGCCAAAAAGGTACCGGCCTCTGGACCCTGCAGTCGGCGCTCACGCAATCGGTTGTCATCTCCACGATCAACGCGGCGGTCGAAGCGCGCGTGATCTCCTCGCGTAAAGAAGAGCGGGTCAATTCCGCGAAAGTGTTGCCCCAGCCAAAGGTGCCGGCATTCACGGGCAACAAGCAGGACTTGATCGCTGCCGTGCGCGACGCGCTTTACGCATCGAAGATCGTCTCCTACGCGCAAGGCATGGAACTGCTCGGCGCCGCCAGCCTGAGTTCGCATTGGGATCTGAATTTCGGCGACATCGCCACGATCTGGCGGGGCGGCTGCATCATCCGCGCGAAATTCCTGGACCGGATCAAGGAAGCCTACGAGCGCGATCCGCAGCTGCACAATTTGCTGCTGGATCAGTACTTCACCGGCATCATCGCGCGCACGCAGGATAACTGGCGGGTCGCTGTCGCCACGGCGGTCCAGCGCGGCGTCGCCGTCCCCGCCTTCAGCGCGTCACTCGCGTATTTCGATAGCTATCGCCAAGCGCGCTTGCCTTCGAATCTGCTCCAGGCCCAGCGCGACTTCTTCGGCGCCCACACCTACGAGCGGGTCGATAAACCGGGAGTGTTCCACACCGAGTGGCTCCAATCAGACGACCAACCGGCGCAAAAACCGGCCGAGCCAAAAGCACCACAACGGAGCGGCGAATAAAATGCCCACTTACGTTTACGAAACGACCGACATGTCGAAGCCGATTCGCCGCTTCGAGTTAAAGCAAAGCATGAAGGATGAGCCGCTCACGGCCGACCCCGAAACAGGCGAGCCAGTGAAGCGCGTAATCTCCGGCGGCTACGGCGTAAAGGTCACCGGCTCGTCGACTGGCCCCTCGGTCGGCTCCGTCGGCTCGCACGGCTCCGGCTGCGGCTGTTGTTAGGCGGGCGGGGTTTTCCTGCAAAACGCCAGCGACCACTTCCTACCGTAGACAGGCGCGTCACCCTGAATCGCGCAGACGAATGACGATCGAACGCGGGTCGGTCACCCCCCGGGAGCAATGCAAAGTGCAATCAGCTCCCGTAGCGAGATCCTTCGCCGTCTCCGCGACTCAAGGATGGCCGGCAGACACAAGTAGTAAAAGGGTTAACGCCGTCACTCAGTGGAAATCGTGCGACTCGCTGCCGACAAGTTGCTCGTGCACCAGCGGCGTGATGCGGTGCGCTTTGATTAACACCACGTTGTCCGTGTTCTGCACCTGACCTTCGATAAGCAGGAATGGTTCTTCGGTAATTAGAAGCCGTAATTTTTCGAACAGATCGGGTGTGACGATCGCGTTCGAGACCCCCGTTTCGTCCTCGAGGCTGATGAAAACGAAACCTTTCGCGGTGCCCGGGCGCTGGCGGCAAATCACGTTCCCCGCGATTTGCACCATCGTGCCGTGACGTGCCTGCGCGAGATCCGTCGCGCGCCATGCATTCGGCAGGCTTTCCCGCAGCAGTTTCATCGGGTGCGGACCAGTCGTTAGGTTCATCACTCCGTAATCGGCCTGCACACGTTCCGGCAAGGTCATGGGTGACAAGGGCGAACTTCTTTCCGTGCTGCCTTTCGTCTCCGTCTTCTCACGCTGCGTTTCTTTCTTCTGATGCGGCGCTTCCTTCCCGCCGTCATCCCGAGCGAAGTCGAGGGACCCCGTGGCCTTCTCGAGGGAGGCCGCCGCGGAATCACTCGACTCCTGAATTTCCACAGCACGCCGCTTTATCTGCCTGACCGTATCGATGGATTCCGCCACGGGGTCTCTCGACTCCGCTCCGCTCCGCTCGGGATGACGCGTGAAGAGCGGCTCCGGTTGGTTTTCTGCCATCTGCCACATCGCCACCGCCGATTCTTTCTCGGGAGCGCACGCATTCTGCGTGCTGCCGTCAGCATTTTGCCGAAGCAATCTTTCCGACGTTCGCGACGACAGCATGTCGTCGCCAGCACGGTGAAAGCGTTCGCTCCCCGGGCCTGCGCGGTCGAGCAGATCGTCGTGTTTCATTTCCTCCACGTGCCAGAGCGCGGCTCGGCGATGCGTGCTGAAACAGTTAAACGCCCCCAGCAAAGCGAGGCTGCGCAGTTCCTCTTTGCCCAGGTCGCTGCGCTGTTTGAAATCATCCAGCGAGCGAAACGCTGCAGTCTCGCGTTGCCTAACGAGTGCTTCGGCGTGCTCGCGCCGCAATCCGTTCACCATGCAAAATCCGAGCCGGATTGTGTCGTCGGAAAACACCGTGCAACGCACCTCGGATTGCATGGCGCAGACCGGCAGCACGCGCAGGCCATGTCTCCGGGCGTCTTTCACGATCGTGGCCGGCGCGTAGAAACCCATCGGCTGATTGTTGAGCAGGCTCGCGTAAAATTCCGGCGCGCGATGCACCTTCAGGTAGGCGCTGCCATACGCGAGGATCGCGAAGCTGATCGCGTGCGATTCCGGAAATCCGTAGAGCGCGAAGGAGGTGATCGACTGGATAATTTTCACGATGATCTCCTGCGTCACGCCGTTGCGCATCATTCCGTCACGCAATTTGAGTCCTACTTTTTGCATTCGTTCCTGCGAACGATGGAAACTGAGCGCGCGGCGCAATTCCTCCGCTTCGTCCCCGGAAATATTCGCCATGATCATCGCGATCTTGAGCAGCTGTTCCTGGAAGAGCGGCACGCCGAGCGTGCGTCCGAGGATCGGTTTTAGGCGCTCATCAAAATACGTTACCGGCTCCTTCCCCGCGCGTCGGGCGAGGAATGGATGGACCATGTCGCCCTGGATCGGTCCCGGGCGAATGATCGCGACCTCAATCACGACATCGTAAAAGCATTTCGGTTTCATGCGCGGCAATGTCGCCATCTGCGCGCGGCTCTCGATCTGGAACACGCCGATCGTGTCGGCCTGGCACATCATCTCGAAGGTCGCGGTGTCATCCTTCGGAATGTGCGCGAGGTCGAGCGGCCGACCGCGTTCGCGACAAAGCTCAAACGCGTCCTGCATCACGGACATCATCCCCAGGCCTAACAAGTCGACTTTCACAATCCCAAGATCTTCGCAATCGTCCTTGTCCCATTGCGCGACGACGCGGCCGGGCATCGATGCGTTCTCCAAAGGCACGAACGAGCTAAGTTTTCCCTGGCAAATAATCATGCCGCCGGAATGCTGCCCCAGGTGGCGCGGCAATCCGTAAATCGCGCTGTAGAGCGAGATGAACGCGGGCATACGCGGATGCTCTTTCGGCAATCCGGCCTGCTCGATTTGCGATTCGAGGTCGAGTGTGTGCGGAAAATCACCGGCCGCGAACAGGTGCGAGAAGCGATCGAGTACGCTGGGCGCGAAGTTCAGCGCCTTGCCGATTTCCCGCGCGGCACTGCGGCCGCGATACGTGATCACATTCGCGGTCATGGCCGCGCCATGTTTGCCGTAGCGACGATAGACTTCCTGGATCACGCTCTCGCGCCGATCGCCGCTCGGCAGATCGAGATCGATGTCCGGCCATCCTTTCCGGCTCTCACTCAGGAACCGCTCGAAGACGAGATTGTTGCTGACCGGATCGACCGGCGTGATGCCGAGGCAATAACAGACCGCGCTGTTCGCCGCGCTGCCCCGACCCTGCACCATTACGTTGTGTTCGCGGCAAAAATTCACGATGTCCCAGACGATCAGGAAGTAGCCGGAGAACCCGAGCTTCGTGATCAGCCTGAGCTCTTCCTCGAGCTGCCGTTTCACCGCCGTGCTGATCGCGGCGTAACGCTGCTGCGCGCCGAACCACGTGATCGTGCGCAGGAACGAATTCATGTCGTGCCCGGCGGGAACGGGGAACTCGGGGAAAGAATAGCCGATGTTTTCGAGCGAAAATTCGAGACGGTCCGCGAGCCGCTCCGTGTTCGTGATCGCCGCCGGCAAATCGCGAAACAAAGCGCACATTTCGGCGTCGCTCTTGAGATGTCGCTCCGCGTTTTGAGTCAACAACTTGCCCGCCGCGTCCAGGTGCGTGTGCTCGCGAATGCAGGTGAAAACATCGAGCACCTGGCGCCCAGCGGCAGTCGCGTGTTGCACGCCGTTGGTCGCGAGCAGCGGAAGGTTGTAGTGATGCGCGAGATCGATCAGTTGCTGATTGATGCGCTCTTCACCACGCGTGAAATGGCGCTGGATTTCGACGAAGACGTTTTCGCGTCCGAAGACGTCGATGAGCAGCTGAGCGCGGTCGGCAGCAGTCCGGGGAGCGCAAGCGGCTCGCGTGCCGCGTCCGGCGGCTCGCCGGACGCTGGTGGATTTCACGGTCGCTCCCGGCGTTTGCGGCGGGCCGCCGGAAACAACACGCGAGCCGCGTGTGCTCCCCGATCCGAAGAGCGCGATCAGATCTTGGGTATAATGAGCCAGCTCACTCCACATCACTGTGCACGCGCCCTTTTCGCTCCGCAGATGCGCGTGCGTGAGCAACTCGCATAGATTCGTATAGCCCACGCGTGTCGCGACGAGCACCGGCAGCACGCTCCCGTCCTCCATCACCAGTTCCGCGCCAGTGATCGGCCGAATCTTGTGCTCGCGCGCCGCGACGGAAAAACGTTGCGAACCGTAGACGCCGTTGCGATCCAGCAATGCCATCGCCGGCATTTCCAATTCGGCCGCCCTTTCGGCTAGCTGCTCAGGAAACGATCCGCCGCGCAGAAAACTGAACGCGCTGCAGGCATGAAGTTCGACGTAACCCATGATGATGTCGCCGTCATCCCGAGCGCAGTGAAACGAAGTCGAGGGACCCCGTGGCGATGTTCATCGCTACTGCCGCGAGGTTGGGGGCTCCCGTGGTGCTACCCGTCGATAGTGTGGCGGGCTCGAGGGCTCCCGTGGTGCTATCCATCGATACTGCCACGGGATCCCTCGACTTCGCTTCGCTTCGCTCGGGATGACGGCGAGAGTTTGCCGCGTTAATCATAAATACCGTCGAGCTGCCATTGCTCGCCATCGAAATGGCACCGGCAAAGCGCGCCGTTCTCGAGCGCCAAATCCCATTCCGCGCGCTGCCACGCCGCGGTGTCCCACCAGTTTCCGGACGACAGATATGGACCGTCCTGCTCCTGCACGCGCCCTTTTAATTCAACACTGCGCAGATGCGCTGGCTTGTTTTCCGCCACTAACACAAACGCCTCAGGGTTATGGCGAAAACGACGGAGCGCGCTCGCCGGTAACGGTGGCGGCGCCGTGGGCGCCGGCGGTGCGAGTTCCCACCGAAATGGTTCCATGCGGAATGCGTCCGGCCGATGTGTCTGCTCCAAAACGGGCGTGCCGACACGTTCGCTGCCGAGCAAACCTGCCAGCCGCGCCAATGTTTCCGCCAGCTGCGCCGGATCGCGCAACGCCGTTTCGAATAGATTGAATTGCTGCTGACCCGGTTTCGCCGGTTGCGCTTCCAGGGCGACCGCGATGATCGGAGCGTCCGAGGTAAAATTCTCGAGGTGCGTGTGCAGCATCCGGAAGAGCACCTCGACGTTGTTCGTCGGCTCCGCGATTTTGAATTCGTGCGTATACGATTTTTTGTCGGCGAACGTGATCCGCAGTTTGAGTTCTTTCGCGACGAGATAGAACGCGCCGAGCCGCACGGAAAACTGCTGCAAAAAACGGCGCAGGATAAACAAAAGCGGCTCCGTCGTTTCGACTTCCTGCTCGAATTCGAACGACTCCTCGAACGATTCCGCCGGCGACACGAGCTTCAGCAATCGCGTCGCTTTCCCGCTCGCGCGTTCCCATAACTCGACAGCGAGCGGTCCGAGGCGCGCGGCGAGCTCCTGCTGATCGAGCGCGGCAAGCTGGCCTAACGAGTGGATGCCCCACTGATGCAGGACGCGCAGGATCTTCGCGATCTCGGCCGCGCGTTTTTTCCCAGCTCCGTCATCCCGAGCGAAGTCGAGGGACCCCGTGGCCGTACCCATCGGTTGCATCACGGGGTCCCTCGGC
>JALYZW010000358.1 GCA_030945725.1 Verrucomicrobiota bacterium
GCGTGACGCCGAAACCATTGTCGATCCCGGAGCCGCCGTAGAGATTGATCCCGAGACGACCATTGGAAAAGATCGAGTTACCGAGAATCGCGTTATTCAGGCCCGACACTCTGCCGTCGCCAAAGCCGCCGAATACGATGACGCCATCGCCGTTGTTGGGACCCGCCGCACCATTGAAGGCGATCACGTTAGCCGTACCCAAGCCAGTGCCGCCGATGGTGCTGTTATCGCCGCTGAGCCCGACCCCAGCCGTGCCGTTGCCGAGATTGCCCGTGCCGTTGCCGTCGGTGCCGATGTAGTTGCCCTGCACGAGAGTGGCACCTTCGCCGAGATTGATGCCGGTCGCGCCATTGCCGGAGATGACATTCCGGGCAGCGGCGGTGGTGCCGCCAATCGTCACACCCGTAGTCTTTAATCCATACAACCCGCCAACCACGATCCCGTCGCCGAGGTTGCCGACCTTGGCCGTGCCCGTGATGTCCGTCCCGATGAAATTGCCTTGCACAACATTCCCATTGTCCTGAATGGCGATGCCGCGATTCGCATTCCCGGAAATGAGGTTGCGCGCCGCGTCGGTAAGGCCGCCGACGGTGTTGTTCTGGCCACCGCCGCTAATCACGATGCCATTGCCGTTTCCGACGGCCGCCGTGCCGGCCGCGTTTGTGCCGATGAGATTACCTTGAATCAGATTGTTTGCGGCCGGTGTGTTGCTGTTGCCCGCGATATAGATGCCGGAAGAATTGCCGGAAATGACATTGCGTGCTCCGGGACTTGCGCCGCCGATGATGAAATTAGAACTGTAGGTAAGAGCGATGCCATAGCCGCTCAAAGCAACACCCGCCGTGCCCGCGGCATTGATACCGATGTAGTTCCCTTGAATTAAGTTGCCTGTGCCCGTGCTTCCGAAAAAGTTAACGTTCGCAGAGGCGTTGCCTGAGATGACATTGCGCGCGCCAGCGGTTGTGCCGCCGATGGTGGTATTGGAAAAACTGTTATCGCCGTTGATGGTGCTTATACCGGTGACGCTTTGGCTGACACCGCCACTTGAGAGTGGGGCGTCACCCGCCGCGTTCGTCCCGATGTAGTTGCCTTGGATGGTTGTGCCGGATGAGGTGTTTCCGATGATAAAGATCTGGGTGTTATTGCCGGCGATGACATTACGCGCCGCGGGCGTCGTGCCGCCGATTAAGTTGTTAGGCGAGCTATCAATCTGCACGCCGTAGTCACGGTTCGTAGATGCCATCGTGCCAGTCGCGTCCAGGCCGAGGAAACAACCTTCCACCTTGTTATTGCCGCCAGTTCTCAGCAGGATGGCCGTGTTAGCGCAATTCCCATTGAAACGATTGATCACCAGCCCACGCACCGTGCTGTTCCCCGCGGTGATGACGAGAGCACCGCAGACCGCGCTGTTGCCGTTGAGTTCAATGAAATGGACCGAGTTGTCGCCGACCGCGAGGGTGTTGGCTCTCGAGCCCGGCTGGGTATAGCCATCGATCACCACCGAATCGGTAATCGTGGGAAGCACGCTTAGCAGCGTGATCGTTTTCAAGCCGGAGCCCGGGATCGCGAAGTTGATCGTGTCCGCGCCGGCGGTGTTATTGGCCGCGATGATGGCTTCGCGCAGACTGATGACGCCATCGGCGCCCGGGGCCGCGATTAAGGCGGCGATTGAGGACGTCGTGCCGTCGGCCACATCTGTCGTGGAATTGACGGTGACAGTTGCAGCCGACGCCGTGGTAACGCCGGCGGCGATGACGATGAGGAGAAGAGTTGCTCTCATATATACTTTGGAAGGATGCTTGCCAGCCTGAAAACCGAGACTACCGCGGTACCGCCCTTTCTATCCAGATCTGATGTCAAAAATTTAAGAAAAATGCAACGCCGCCTTTTTCCGTCATCTTAGGCATACTCATAGCTTTCCTGCGCTTGACTACGGGTCGGGGACTCAACGTTTCTATTGGTTTGGTTCAGGTTCGTTGATCGCGGTTAGAGACTGCGCTCTACCGTGAACGCGCAGCTCAGGTCCAACTCGCGCCATTTTTTTATAAATCCTGCGGCCGCGCCCCCTTTGCCATTATCACTCGCGTGGTTGCCGAAGACCACGGAATCGCCGCTAAAAACGATACCATCCTTGCGATTCCGTTTGCGGTACATTCTGTGATCGAAGCGCGGATATCGGTGACAATTCCTGAGCCGGTTGCGCCCGTCGGAGCGCCGTTGTCATGTGCCGTGCAGGAACTGATTCTGCACCGGTCGGCGGCGTGAATGCCGTTGCCCTAGGTTTGAAGCAACCGTGCGCGCTCAGGAACGGCTCTAGCTTTTCAAATTCGGCGAGCCGGCCTCTGCTCGTCTAACAGGCGCGTCCGGGCGCGTTGTAACACTGTCAGCGCCCAGCTCAACTCGTAGGCCTCGGAAGGATCGAGTGCGGGGTCGTTCACTTCGCGGAATTGTTTCTCCGCCATCGATTCGTCGATCGACACGATCTCGACCCCGCCGCCGCGCTTCAGCGTCGTCGCGCGCTCACGAGCATTGATGATACGACGTCGGACCGACGTCAGCAGATAGTTGCGAAATCGGCCCTGCGCTGGGTCGGCGCGTTCCAGAAAATGCGAACGCGTGATTTCGGCAAAAAAATCCTGCGTGATATTTTCCGCGTCGCTGCTGTCGCACCCATGTTTTCGCGCATAGGTGTAGACCGGAAACCAATTCGTCTGCCTACGCGTCGCCCTATCTCACAAGGATAATGCGCAGAATCTGGACGTTATCCGGGATGCCCTTCTGGTTTCCCGGTCCGTTCTGCGGTACTGTCGCACTGCCATGCTCGAAGCCGACTGGATCAAGTGCGACTTGCACATCCACACGCTCGATGATCCGAAAGACGCGCTCGATTACACAGCGCACCAACTGCTCGATCGGGCGCGGTCGTTAGGTTTCGGCGTGCTTGCGATCACTTTGCACGACGCGGTTTTTGATGACCCGGGTGTTTTCGCGGACGCTGCGCGCATGGGAATCTTGCTCATCCGCGCCGCGGAGCTGCGGGTGAGGGGGGCCGATATTGTCATCTTAAATGTTGGTCGCGACGACATCAGCGGCATCAGCGATTTTGACCACATCCGCGCGCTCCGTGCGCGGAAGGGCACCTCGATTTTCACCTTCGCGCCCCATCCATTCTATCTGTTCGGTGGCTCGATCGGCGCCCGCTTGATCGAGAACATCGATTGTTTCGATGGAATCGAGTTTTGCCATTTCTATCGACCGTTCCTTAACCCAAACCGGCGCGCGGTGAAGGTCGCCGCTCGGTTTGGGAAGCCGCTCATCGCCACCTCGGATGCGCACCGGCTGCACGGCTTCGGCCGCCATTACACAAGTTTTCCCGCCCCATCGGAACTCAGCGTCGAGACGGTGCTGGCCGCGCTGCGCGGAGGAGAGCTTCGCCTAACGAGTCCTGCCGCGAGCGTGCGCGAGATCGCCGGCGCCCTTTATTTTCTGTTTCTTGAGCACCCGTGGCGGCGGCGGCGCAGGGACACTGGAAGACTGCCCCGCCGGGAGATTGACCCGCGCCTTGAATCGGACCGCGAAACGTGACACACCTGTCTGCACCTATCCGATGAAATCGTTCGCGACCCTTTCCCTCGTTCTGCTGATCGCGCTCACTGGCTGCAAATCGCACGGCAAAAAGGGCGACGAAAAAAAACCGGCGACCAAGCCGGAAAAGGCGGCGCTGAAAGAGGAGAATAGCGATGTCGATTTTCAGGCCTTCGTCGGGCGTCTGCGCAAGGCGGTCCGAACACGCGACCTGAACACCCTCGCCACGATGATGTCGCAGAATTTCGGCTACAGTCTCGAGCCGGAAAAATCAGGGCCCGGCGTTTTCCAATATTGGGATGAGAACAACATCTGGCCGGAGCTGGAGGGGATCATCGGAGAGCGCTTCGCGAAGAAAGGCGAGTTCTGGGTCGCGCCGCCGCAGTTTGCGGACGAATCGCTGGAATACACCGGCTACCGCGTCGGCATTCAGCGGGTTAACGGCAGCTGGAAGTTTGTCTATTTCGTCAATGGCTGACGCGATCGCCCCGGGCGGCGCACGTTGTCGAACCAGTGGACGATCCGTATCGAACACCGGAAGCTGACCGGTTGACCACACCAGAATCCCCCGGCGCGGCTGATAACGAATTCCTCGGCCTGCCGCACCGGCCGCCATTCATTTTCGTGCACGAACTCCTGCGGTGTGAGCCGGGCCGAAACGCCGAGTGCGCAGTCACATTTGCCCCCGACGATCCGATGTTTCGTGGGCATTTTCCGGGCAACCCGCTCGTCCCTGGCGTGATCCTGACGGAGGCGCTGGCTCAGACCGCAGGGATCGCAGCCGCGCCAGCCTACCCCCCGGCGACCAGGCCGTTTTTTCTGCTCTCTGCGATCCGCAGCGTGAAATTTCTGCGTGGCGTCCGGCCCGGGGAGGCCGTGTGGCTGCGCGCAGAGAAATTGGCGCAGGTCGACGATTTGGTACAATTTCACGTGTCCGCGGAGGTCGCCGGTTCCTTGGTCGCGGAGGGACAGCTGGTCCTAAACGTGGCGTCGAACGAGACCCGACGCGCGTAGTGTTCCGGAACGATCGTGCCACTCAGCCCGCCTACCTCAGCCTCCCGGTTCGGAATTATCATTCCGGCCTGCGACGAAGCACCTGCGATCGCGCTGGTCTTGGAAGAACTTCTGCGAGTCGCAGATCCCGAGCACTTTGTGATCGTCGTCGGCGTGAATGGTTCGTCGGACGAGACAGCCACGATCGCGCGCCGCTATCCAGTCCTCGTCGCGGAAACGGTGAAACGCGGCTACGGATACGGCTGTCAGGCAGCGATCGATCTCGTAGAAACGATCGCGCCCGATGTCGTCGGCTACATTTTTTTCGCGGCCGATGGGGCCAGCGATCCCCGCGACCTCGCAGTCTTGATCCGCGCGTTCGAGGAAGGACAGACGTTCGTCCTCGGCGCGCGGACGACGTCGCTCGCGAATTGGCCGGTCATGAGTCTGTCTCACCTTATCGCGAACTTCGCGCTCGCCTCCTGGTGCGGCCTCCTTGCCGGCAGATGGTTCAAGGATCTCGCGCCACTGCGGCTGATCGAGCGCGGACTCTTTCACGCCATCGCTCCGGTCGAGATGACCTTTGGCTGGACGATCGAAGCGCAGATCGCGGCGGTGAGGCTCGGCGCACGCATTCGCGAAGTGGCGGCGCATGAACGCCATCGCCTCGCGGGCGAACAAAAAGTTTCTGGCGTCACGTGGCGGCGCACATTCCTGATCGGTTGCCGAATCGTCGCGGCCGGTTGGCGGACGTGGCGGCGAGGCCGGCGTGCCCCTCGCGTCGAATGCGCCCCGCGGATATCGGCCAAGCAGCTTCTGCCGCAACCGCAAAGAGGATCGTAGAATGTCGCGGCGGTCCGATTTCAGTCGCGCGTGCCTGGTTCGCCCTGCCCGGGCCGCACTCGCCGTGGTGGCGTTCGTCGGCGGGGGATGCGTTTTGTTCAACCCGAATCCGCCGCTCCCGAAGCACGGCGTCATCGAAACCGCCGCCACTCCGCGCGCGCCGGATGAGTTCGCGCAGGTCGTCGAACGCGCCGAGGTCTTTTACGTCCCGGCAGATCGGACAGGATGGGCGCTCCGGCAGGAGTCCGGCTGGAAATTGATTGAAGCTTTGCGCCGGACCGGCTCCTTTGCGATCGGGTGGGGGGCGATCGGGAGCGAGCAGCAGCCGATGCTCGACGAGCTTCTGCGTGGTGGCAGCGGATCCGCGGAAGGGCTTTCTCGGGTGACGTTCCTCGGAACTCAACCGGAGCGCGAACGCTCCCGTGAATTGCTTCGTCAGACGCACGTCCTGGGCGTCTCCCAGCTCGCCCTTCACTGCCCGGGAGAAATCGTCGAGAAACTTCGCCGGCGTGAATTGTTGACCCCGGCCGAACGCGCCGCATTTCCCGCCGGCTTCGCCGTGCCGGGCAGTGAGCATCAGCCGGAAAGCGACGAGCCGGCGCGAACCATCGCGTTCAGCTCGCGGTTCATTGCCGAAAAAATCGTCCAGCGCCTGGGCGCACATCCCGGCGAGAAACTGCTCGTATTTCTCGATCGAGCAGAGCTGGAGAATTCGAACGGCGTTCCATTCTTTGTCGCACAAAAGAGCAGCGTGCGTCAGCTCGTCCTGGAGTCGAATCAGCCGTCCGAAAGCCGGGCGCGGCTACTGACGCGGAACGAAAGCGGGGCCGCTCCGCACCTTCTCGAGGTCGAAAATCGCCCCCCAGGGTCCTGAGGCTACTACTTCTGATTCATGCTCCCAGGGACGCGTGCTGAGGGGGTAGTTAGCGATTTCCTCGCGTCCCCAGAACAAATAGCGCGCCTCTAGCTCGTGGGCGGTTTCTTTCCATCCTGGTTTGCCTAACATCACGCTTTTGAGCTTATCCTGGACGGCGGCGTAGTTAAAACCCTGGGTCCATAGGTGGCCGGGATAACCTAGCACCGCCTTCCGGCCTTGAAGTAAGACCGGATGGTTATAAGTCGGGAACGTTGCAAAGCGCGCTTCGATGGGAAGCTTGCGCAGCGCGGAACCCGCACCATCCAGTTCGCCTCGTTGCGCGATGGTGAAGCCATTGCGTCCCGCGGCTAAGCCGCCGAAGAGGGAGATCAGGCCCGATCCGAAAAGAAACAGGTAAAGGGGAACCCTGGCCGCGACAGGAAGGACCGCCACCACTTCCTGCCAGACAAAGGGCAGTACAATGATGTAGGCCCAGACAATGATTTTGATGTTGTCCCATTCCCAGGGCGCGGTCTTCACGAAATAAGCGAACAGAAAAAGGGCGGTCGCCGCGCCGAGATACACGACTTCCTGTGGCAGGACATAGTGAGGCTCCTTTCGAGTTTTCCACGCCCGATAGCCAGAAGCACTGATTGTCGCCAGGACGACCGGGATCCAAGCTCCGAAGTTCAGCAGCCAAAAAGTGAAAAATGGGAGCGCAAAGTCCCCCGCCCGCTGCACCCAACCGAGCTTCCATTCCAGAACTGAGCCCGCATGGAAATGATCGGTGATAAGCCAGGCGCAGAAGGTGGCGGGGACAAACGAAATCGCAGCGAGCGTAAAGGTCTGCCTGCGCACGGCGGCGTCTCCCAGGAGGAAAAAAAAGGCGAGCACGATACTCAGCGCCAGGAAGGTGTGCGCGTGAAAGAGCGGCAGCGTAGCATAAAGACAAATCTCGAACCAGACAGGCACTAAGGCAGAAGGGGGTTCAGCGCCGCGAGCGCGGGTGCCAGTATATTTCCCGCGCCACTGACAAAGTAAAAGTAACCCCACCGGCAAGGCGTAGAGCATCCCGCGCTGCGGTACAAACATGGAGAGCGCAAGGCTCTTCCATGCGATGAGCTTGTCGCCTTGGTAGTCAAGAAACTTTCCCGATGCGAAGAATTGGAATCCGGCGAGCCCACCATTAAATAGGAACGCCGCGACGCCGAAGTTCCCCGCCCAACGGTAGAAAGCATAGAAAGTCGCGATCGAAGCCACCAGGCCCGTCCAGACCAGGCCGCGCGTTAGGTCAAGACCAAGCAACGTCAGGATGCCATTGAACAAGTCGGTCCCAGCCGGATACCTTAGCTTACTAAAAACGTAAATCGGATTGTCGGGCCAAAGAGCCACCCCATTCGCGAAGGTCCTGATGTAGGTGATGTGAAGCGCGAGATCGCCGAGGTTATTCGGCGATTGGACCTTCAGTTCATTGCCGTCGATGTAGAGTAACCAGCAAAACGAGCGCACGGCGAGGAGAGCAAAGCAGGCTGCGAGCAGCCACATCCATACCTTGCGATAGTCATAGGGTCGGGGCGCATCGAGCAAGGTTTGGGGGCGCCTTCTCCCTTTGCCTCGTTTCGGCTCCTGATCTGCCTTTACTGGCTCGCTCGCAGGACGCACACCTGCTGTGTGCCTCCAGACCAGCGCAGCGACGATCGCTCCAGCGAGGACCGAGGCAACCGCGATAGGCTTGCTTAGACCTCGGAACAGAATGCCGAGCAACAGCGCACCGACGGTCGATGCATTGACAAACGCGAGTCCTGCGGCCAGCCACCTCATAATAAGCTAGCCAGCGTTACGGTGCACCCTTGCCCGCAAAATCAGGGACGTGGCCATGAAAAAATCGGCTAAACACTTTCGCATTCAAATACAGTTTCGACGTGTCCTGGTAAGGACGGATCGTGAGTGGCGTAGTGTAGTATGAACCGTGCAGCTTGGGTTCCACTTCCGCTATCCGATCCTCCTGGACGAGAAGGAAATCGGCATCCAGTTTCTCGGGGAGATTGGAATGTTCGTAATAACCAATTCTCGGAAAATCTCCGAAGATCCAGGGAAGCGGATAAGCGCTGGTCCGGATAAAATGCCCTGTCAGTTGATAGAACACCGGATCGCGACGGGCCAGCTCTAACACAGGCTTCGTTAACTTGTAGATATCATTATAGGTTTGCACATAAACGTAGGGCTCGGTGTCCGTGGTGCATCGGAAGTAGTTTAGCGAGATCGAAAGGCCCAGCGAGACCAGGACAACTAGTCCGAGAACGACGTTTCCGATTCGGCGGAAGGCCGATGGCAGCAGCAGAGTTGCAGCGCCGAACAAGAAAAGAAAGGGCCAAACGACGCTGATGATACACCAGGGAGTTTTGTACCGGACGATACTGTAAGCCGCCAGCACTCCGACGCCGTAGATGGCAAGGAAGCGCAGTGAGAGGTTGCGAAAGAGCTGACAACCGGCGCAAGCAATCAAGCCTAGTGCGACCGGAAGCTCGTAGCGGCCGATCAAGCGGAGCCAGTAATAGGGAGGCTTTTCGTGGCCATTTCCGTTCTGCCCGGTTTTAAACCAGGCATCGAAAGTTTGATAGAGCCCCTTCAATCCCCCCCAGTTAAAGAACGTGCCGGAGTAGAAGAAGATAATTGCCGCGAGGCCGACTGCGACGGCCACGGCAAGATCCAGGTAGGTCCACGTTTGCCGAACCCTCGTGGCGTCAGGCACTTTCGTCAGGCGATGAGAAAGCCAGGTCACAAATGCTGCGATAACTGCACAGCCGACATGGATAATATAGGTCTCTTTCGTGAGGACCATCCCCGACGCGCCGAGGACGACGCACCAAAGATACGTCGCGGTGCCTTTGCGCCAGAGGCCCAGGAGGCCGAGGGTGAAGAGCATTGAGAAGAGCAGCAGCCAGACCTCGTGGATGGCGTAGCGCCCGTAGAAAACAAAGCCGGGTGACACAGCCATCGCCAGTGCCGCCCAACGCGTCACGTCGCGGCCTACGAAAGGCTCGAATTTGAAGGTCAGCCTAAGGCAAAAAATGCTACCGATGACTACGGGCAGGCGAAGCGCCCAGAGATTGCGGCCCAGCAACGCTTCGGACAAAAAGAGGATATAGAAGTGAAGCGGTCCGTGGTAATTCGTCGGATCGTAGCGGTAGAATCCGTTCTTCGTCATTTGATCGACAAACCAACCATTGATCCCTTCGTCGAAATGGGGCGGCTTCATGGCGAGGAAGAGCAACCGGAGGAAGGCCCCGAGCGCGACGATCAACCATGGGATCCAGTCGATCTGACGCGTGCGTTCGCGCCACGTGCCGAAGATGTCCGCCTGCGCGCGAGAATCCGCTCGCGCGATGGCCGCTTCGCTGTTATTACGCGCTCCCATGCGCATTCTCGTCACCGGTGGCTGTGGGTTCATCGGGAGCAACTTTATTCGCTACATTCTGGAACATTACAAGCCGGCTTCGGTGAGTAA
>JALYZW010000352.1 GCA_030945725.1 Verrucomicrobiota bacterium
GCGGAGGCGGAAGCGGCCGTGAAAGCGGCGCGAGGCGCGTTCGACGAATGGTGCCGGGTCAGCGTCGAGCATCGCGCACAGCTGCTGGAGCGCGTCGCCGAAATCATGGACCGGCGCCGCTTCGAGCTGTCTGCGGTCGAAGTTTATGAAGTCAGAAAGCCGTGGGCCGAAGCCGACGGCGATATCCGGGAAGCAATCGACTTCCTGCTTTTCTACGCGCAACAAATGCGCATCCTCGGCCGGCCAAAACTGACCCAACATGTGCCGGGCGAAGAGAGCTATCAGCATCACTGGCCGCGCGGCGTCGCGCTCGTGATCGCGCCGTGGAATTTCCCGATCGCGATCCTTTGCGGAATGGTTTCCGCGGCGCTCGTGACCGGCAACACCGTGATCATGAAGCCGGCGGAGCAATCCGCGATCTGCGGCGCGTTATTGATGGAGATGTTCGAAGAGGCGGGAATCCCGGCGGGCGTGCTCAATCTTCTCACCGGCGACGGCGCGGTCGTCGGCGCGCACCTCGTCGATCACAAGGATGTCGACCTGATCGCGTTCACCGGCTCACGCGAGGTCGGCTTGCGCATCTGGGAGTCGGGCGGCAAAACGCGCGACGGCCAGCGCGAGTTGAAACGCGTCGTGTGCGAGATGGGCGGGAAAAATGCGGTCATCGTCGATTCGGATGCGGATCTCGACGAGGCGATCGTCGATTCGGTTTATTCCGCGTTCGGTTATCAGGGGCAGAAGTGTTCCGCGCTTTCGCGCCTGATCGTGCTCGACGAAAATTACGATCGCGTGGTCGCACGTTTAGTGGCTGCGACCGGCAGCCTTCGCGTCGGCAACCCGGAAGACGCCGGGATCACGGTCGGGCCGGTGATTGATGAGGACGCATTCCGCCGGATTCGTGAGCGCGTGGAGGAGGGAAAATCGGAAGCGACACTGGCGTATCAAGGCGCCGCGGTCCCCGGTGACGGCTACTTCATCCCGCCGACGGTTTTCACCGACGTGAAGCGCGACGGCCGACTCGCGCAGGAGGAAATTTTCGGACCGGTGATCAGCGTGATTCGCGCGCGCGATTTGGATGAAGCGATCGACATCGCGAACGACACGAAGTATGCGCTGACCGGTGGCTTTTTCTCGCGCAGTCCTGCGAACATCGAGCGCGTAAAGGCGGAGCTTGAATGCGGCAACGTTTACATCAACCGCTCGTGCACCGGCGCGGTGGTCGGCCGGCATCCATTCGGCGGGTTCAAGATGTCCGGAGCCGGAACGAAGGCCGGGAGCGGCGACTATTTGCTGCAGTTCCTCATTCCGCGCGTGGTCACGGAGAACATCATGCGGCACGGTTTCGCGCCGGACACGACTCCGCAGTTCCGATCGGAATTTGGCTCGCTCGCGAGCGCACGAAAAATGCGCCGCAAGCGCTAGGACTCGGTCGTTGCTGGAAGCGACGGAACCGACTACGACTTTGTGTAGATGCCGAGCAGCGGCCGACGCGACGGCGTCTTCGAGCGGAAATCGCTAACGAAGCCTTCGCGCGTCCGTAGTTCGACATGTCCGGCCGCGCGCCTTGCGCCGTAGACGAGCACCGAACCGATCGGCGCGAGATAAGGATCGCGGACAGCCAGCTTCCGGAAGCCATAATGCGTGACGAGATCATCGGCCGCTTCTTTGGCGAATTCGCTCTTCGGCCGCGAATCGACCGCGCCCGCGGCGAGGAGCGCTTCCTTGACGTAATGCCAGCAGCGCGAACGGGAATGCGCGTGCGCGCGTTCCTGCGCGATCGTCGCCGCGCGAAGCAGTCGCGGATTCATTCCACGCTCCTGTTTCGCGACCGGATGGACGATTTTGTCCGGCTGATAGGACTGCACGACTTCCACCGTTTCGAGGCCGCCGGCGGGATCTTTGAGCGTAAACTTGGGCGTCGGCAGAATATGCTTTGGCGCAGGCAGCGCGTGCGCCGCGGTGACTGCGACGAAGCAAGCTGCAACAGCTGTAAAAGGAATAACTTGACCCACGGAAGCCCTTCTTATGCACACCGCGTCTGGCCTGTGCAACTGCTTTTTGCCTCGTTCGCTCTGTGATGGAGCAAGTTGACGGCCACGCCTGACGGAATAACTGCGCAAGCACCGTGGTTATCCGGTATCGCGGACAGCGAGTGACGGCGACCACGCCGTTGGCATTCGTTAGCTACGAAAGCAGAAAGCTCGCACGCACGCAGGGTTCGTCATCCTGAGTCGCGAAGACGGCGAAGGATCTCGCCCATTCAGGCCGCGGTCGCGCGATGTCGCGCGGCGGCAATCAACCAGAGGGCTCCGTGGTCGCCGCGCCACTCGCTGTAGACCCAAAGTGCTTCTTTGAGGTCCCCCGCCGTCTGCGCGGCTCGGGAGCACCGCGGGATACCGCTCCGTACGGCGGCAAAACCAATCGTGGCTCGTCGCATGAACCTCCTCCGCCCGAGTTTTCGGCTCGCGCGCGGCGAGCGCTGCTGTTCAGCTTGTGGGATGAGACTCCGCTACTGTGTCGTGCTGATCGCCGCGGCTACTTCAGTTTTCTGTTCCGCGGCACTCGCCGCCGACGCCCCGCCGAAGACCGTTCCTGTTCCTGATAGTCTCGTGGTCGATGGCATCCCGCCGATCCCCGCCGAGCTTGCGGAACAGGTCGGGCGCTACGCCGAATCTCGCGCCGCTACTTTCCAGGATTGGAATCCGAAGCGGAACGAAATGTTGATCCTGACGCGCTTCGCCGATACGAACCAGGCACATTTGGTCGCGCAGCCTGGAGGTGCGCGGACGCAGCTGACGTTTTTCCCGGATCGGATCGACGGAGCAACCTTCGATCCGGTGAACGGCGACTATTTCATTTTCTCGCGCGGGGCAGGCGGGAATGAATTCAACCAAAACTATCGCTACGATTTCGCGACCGGCGACGTCACGCTGCTGACCGACGGGAAGTCACGGAACTCTGGCCCTGTATGGAGTCACGACGGCAAAACAGTCGCCTACACCTCGACCCGCCGGACCGGAGCGGACACCGACATCTACACGGAAGCGCCCGCAGATCCGAAAAGCGATCACC
>JALYZW010000374.1 GCA_030945725.1 Verrucomicrobiota bacterium
CCGACAACGTCACACCCGGACCGCCCGCGACCTGCACGAGCACGTTCGTCGCCTCTTGCAGCATCCGGCCGCGATCCATGAGCGGATTTTTCAAGGCCTGGGTCAACGCATCGTGCGCGCGATTGTCGGAGTCCGATTCGCCAAATCCAAAAACGCAGCGTCCACCCGCGCTGCGCAGCGCGGCGAGCAAATCATCGAAACCGATCCGGATCAGTCCCGGCCGTTGCAGCAGGTTCACGATCGAGCGGATACTCTGGCTGATCGTCACATCCGCGGCCGCGAAGGCCTGGTGGACGCCGGCTTTCGGCGCGACGATGTCGCCCATCCGGTCGTTCTCGAAACAGATCACCGCATCCGCGTGCTCGCTCAAGCGCGCGAGCGCCTCGTTCGCCTGCGCGGTGCGGCGTTTTCCCTCGAAGGAGAAAGGCATCGTGGCGAAGCCGATCACGAGCGCACCATTCTCGCGCGCCACTTGCGCGATCGCGGGGCCCGCCCCGGAACCGGTGCCGCCGCCGAGGCCAGCGCAGATAAAGACCATCTTCGCATCCGCGAGCGAATGACGGATCTCATCCGCCGACTCGTAGGCCGCATTGTAGCCGATCTCAGGATCACCACCGGTGCCGAGACCGCGGGTCGTCGTTCGCCCCAGCTGTACTTTGTGGCCGGCGACGGAGCTTGCGAGCGACTGGGCGTCCGTGTTCATCGCTACGAGATCGGCTTTTTCGAGACCATCGAGCACGACACGATCGAGCGCATTCGAGCCGGCCCCACCGACGCCGACGACTTTGATCGGAATCAATTCCGCTTCCTTTTCCGGCAGCGTGTAATTGCGGCTTAGTTGGATCATAAGGTTAGGCGCTAATCTTCATTGCTGTGTCATCCCGAGCGAAGTCGAGGGACCCCGTTGCGGTATCGGTCGCGCCGCCACGGGGATCTCCCGACTCCGGTGCGCTCGATGTGACAGGTAGCATTCTTCATGGCATGGAGATCGCAGGTCGAACCGTCGGACTTGCCACGGGGTCCCTCGACTTCGCTCGGGATGACGGACTTCATCGCATTCCGTTAAAAATCTTGCCGAAAATTCGGCGGAACCCTCCGGTCGGACGCCGGTCCGCCTGCACGGCTTGGGCGTACTTGATTAATCCGATCGCGGCCGCGAATTGCGGATTCTCGACCGCACTCGTTAGGCCAGCCATGCGCTGCGCGTGCGCGACGCGCGCCGGCATTTCGAAAACTTCCTCGGCCAGATGATCGATGCCCTGCAGGTGGCTGCAGCCGCCGGTGATGAAAATCCCTTCGCCCACGTAGTTCACAAACGGCTCTTCATCGAGCCGCCGCTTCAGCAGCTCGAATGTCTCGCGGACGCGCAGATGAATGATCGTGTTCAGGGTCTCGCGCTCGATTTCCTTGCCCGCAAACCCGGAGTCGTCCTTCAACAAAACCGTCTCGCCCGGAAGGCAGTTGCCGAGCGTCACGCTCCCCTCCTCCTGCTTCAATTTCTCTGCGCGCGTCATCGGAATACGCAAGCCCATCGAGATGTCGTTCGTGATGTGATCGCCGCCGACACCGAGGCAGCCGCTCTGCTTCACCGCGCCGTCCACATACAAAATGTAATCGGTCGTGCCGCCGCCCATATCGATCACGAGCGCGCCCATGTTTTTCTGGTGTTGGGTGAGCACGACCTGCGCCGAGGCGAGCGCGGTGAAGACGACATCCTCGACCTCGAGGGGCAATTCCTTCACGCAACGGATCGTGTTTTGAATGCGCGTCCGGACGCCGTGGATGATGTGGAAATCTGCTTCGAGTTTGTTCCCGAGCATGCCGTACGGGTTTAGCACTCCGTCCTGCCCGTCGACGTGATAATGCTGAATGATCGAATGCAGGAACGCGTTCGGCGCGGGGATCATGACCTCGCGCGCGTTGATTTTCACGTCCTCGATATCCTGTTCGTCGATCTCGTCGCGATCGTCGGGCAGCGTCACGCAGCCGCGGTTGTTGAAGCTCTGGATGTGCGAACCGGAAACGCCGACGTAAACACTGCGAATCATGACGTCGCTTTTTGTTTCGGCGTCGGAGAGCGCTTCGTGCACGCACTTCATCGCGGTCTCGAAGTCGACGATCTCGCCTTTCCGCACCCCGCGGGACGGCGCCTGTCCGACTCCCAGGATCTTGATCGTCCCGTCCGGTCGGCCTTCGCCCACGACGGCGCAAATCTTCGACGTTCCGATCTCCAAACCGACCATCAAATCGCTGCTCGCCATGTTGCCTAATCTTTCTTTCCTTTGTGAACCGGGCGGTCCATCGAGAATGGTTGCGACCCGGGTTTTCCCTTCGCGACCGGGACAGCTTTCGGCGGTGCGGGCTGCGGGCCCGCGATTTTCGCCGACGCCGTCACCGGAATCGCTTTCATGATTCTCGGCGTCTCCGCGGGATCGATCGTTTCGTTAATTACCTCCGCGGCCGGCTTCGCGAAGGTGACCGGGATGTTCCGCTGCACGAGCAGGTTCACCGTTTCGAGTTCGCGCTTCGAGTCGTCCGAATAAACCAGGAACTGCTCGAGCCGTTGCAATTGCGTTTCCAGATCGTCGAACCCAAATGTCACCTGCGTGTGGTTCTTGTCTGAAACGAGCAGGCAGTAGCCTTTTGAAAGATCAATCTCGCGCACCTGGAAACGCGTCTGCATGAAGCTCCGCGTGCTTAAACGCAAAAGTTCCAGCGCGGTCCTCGCTTCGAACGACTCGACGGTTTTGCCCGCGTCGAGCGACTCGCTCGTGCATCCGGTGATCAGCGGCAGGCCGAGATATTCAGGCAACAATTTCTTTTGTTTCATGAGAACCCCGCGCGCGTCGACCAGAAAAGCGCCGTCGGAAGCAAAAGGATCTGGCAATGTTTTCTCGGAGGTGACCCACGCGACCGGTTTCCGTTCCACGATGCTGATATCGATCTCGGATGGCATCTTGCGCACGACCTGCACTTCATCGACCTGCGGCAGTTGCTGCAGCTGATCGCGGAGCGTCGAAAGATTCAGGCTGAAGATGTTGGCGCCCTCGCGCAGATCGGCGGCCTTCAGCACTTGCTCGCGCTGCAGCGTTCCATCCGTCTGCACTTCGATCCGGGTCAGCCGGTAATCGGGATTCTCGAAGAACAGCCGCTTCGCGCCAATCCGGAATCCGATCACAAGGGCGGTGCAAACCACGATCGCGAGCGCGACTTTCGATGCGATCACGAGCACACGCCGGTTCCGATGCTCGGTGGCCTTGTGCGAGCGAACCGTCACATCGAGCAGATGCTGCTGCCGGCGTTGTCGCGTGTTGGAGACGCGTTGGTTCCGCGTCCGCGTCTTCTTCGTGATCAAGGAGCTCACGCGTCCCCTTTCGTGCGCGCACGCGAAAGCTGCACGATCCGTTCGCACAACTGCGGGTACGAAATTCCAGCAGCCGCCGCTGCCTCCGGCAACAGACTCGTCTCCGTCATTCCGGGAATCGTATTTACCTCGAGCACGGTCGGCTCAGCTTCTTCCGGCAACATGACGTCCACACGCGAATAAACGCAGAGCCCCAGCGCCCGATGCGCGCGCAAGGCGAGCTGCTGGATTTCCTGCGTTTGCTCCTCGCTCAGCATGGCCGGGCAGACATGCTGCGCGCCGCCGCCCGCGCTCGGATTCAGGAACGGATACTTATTCGTGAAGTCGTAAAAGCCACCCTTCGGAGGAATGATCTCGATGATCGGGAGAGCCTGCTCCCCGAGGACGCCGACGGTCAACTCACGCGCCGGAATGAATTTTTCCACGAGCAGCTCGCGATCGTACTTCAGCGCGTCCGCCAGGGCTGCGCCGACCTCCTTCTCATTCTTCACGATGGAGATTCCCACCGTCGAGCCCTGCCGCGGGGCTTTGATCACGTACGGAATCGGAATCGTTGGTCGCTGTCCTTCCGCGATCACCTGCCAGTACGGCGTCGCCACTGCTTGTTCGCGGAATTTTTCTTTCGAGAGAATTTTATCGAACGCCGTCCGGCTCCCTACCACTCCTTCGCCGGTGTAAGGCACGCCACGCGATTCGAGAATTTCCTGCACTTGCCCGTCCTCCCCGAACGTCCCGTGCAACGCGATGAAGGCGAGCTCCGTCCCCTCCGGCAAAGTAAAGTCCGGCCCCTCGACGTCCACTTCCGTGACTTCTGCGCCTAACGAGCGCAAGGCCTGTGCCACCCCGCGCCCGGTGGCCAGGGACACGTCGCGCTCCGAGCCCGGTCCGCCCATCAGCACCGCAATGTTTCTCGGCAGTTCGGTCATTTCATACCCTCGTCCTCGTTGTCATCCCGAGCGCAGCGGAGCGCAGTCGAGGCACCCCGTGGCAGTAAGATCGGTTGGCCATCACTGCCGGACCGCCGGCTGGGCATGAGGTCGTGGCAGTACCCTCGTGAGGCCACGGGGTCTCTCGACTTCGCTCGAGATGACGGCGCTGATTCACGCATCCTCCCCCACGATTTGCACTTCCGTTTCCAGCTCGATCCCGCGATTCGCGCGCGCGACTTCTTTGATTTTCTCGATCAACTCGATCACTTCGCTCGCCGTCGCGCCCCCTTCGTTCACAATAAAATTTCCGTGCACTTCCGACACGCGCGCTTTGCCAATGCGCACGTTTTTCAGCCCGAGTTCGTCGACCAGCTTGCCCGCGGGACAGGTGAGCGGATTCTTAAAAATGCAGCCGGCGCTCGACGCGATCGGCTGCGAAGTTTTCCGCTTTTGCTGTGATTCCTGCAGCTTGCGCAGGATGTCTTGCGAGGGCGCGGGCTGGCCGTGGAAGACGGCGGACACAGCATAGTTTTGATCGAGCGAAGCGACGTGCCGATACGCGACGTCCAGCTCGCGCGCCGGCTTGTCGTGCGTGTTTCCCTCGGCGTCGAGGTATCGCACACTGACCACATTATCAAAGGTCTGCGAACCCATCGCGCCAGCGTTCATTCTCAAGCCGCCACCGACCGCGCCGGGGATCCCTTCCATCCATTCCAGGCCGCCGATGCCCGCCGCTTTTCCAGCGTAGGCGACTTGCTTCAGCTTCGCGCCGACGCCCGCGGTGATTTGGCCATCCTTCTCCTCGACCCGATCGAATTCCCCGCCGCACGGGTGCACAACCACTCCGCGAATTCCGCCGTCCCGCACGAGCAGGTTTGATCCGCGACCGATCACGAAAAGCGGAAGATTTTCCTGTCTACAAAAACGAATCACGCCCGCGAACGCAG
>JALYZW010000061.1 GCA_030945725.1 Verrucomicrobiota bacterium
GTCGTGACCAATCTTTGGTCTCCGTGAACGCGTTGCAGCCCCCGCGCACCCCGCTTATCAGTTCCCCCGATGCCGCCTGACGCAAATCCTTCGCGACGCAGCATGCTCCAGGTCCTCGGCGTGGCGCCGTTCCGCCGCTACATCATCGGCAGCGCGATTTCGGACACCGGCACGTGGATGCAGGTCATGGCGCAGGCTTGGGTCATGAGCACCCTGACGGACAAAGCGCTGGTCCTCGGCCTTGTGAATTTCGCGGCCGGCATCCCCACGATTGCGCTGACCATGATCGGCGGTTCCGCGGCCGATCGTTACGACAAACGAAAAATCCTGATCGCCACACAGGTCGCGCAAACGGTGTTCGCATTGATCCTTGGCACGCTCGTTTGGACGGGCCGCATTCAGATCTGGCATATCATTTTGCTCGCCGCCGGGCTTGGGGTTTCGATCGCTTTCGAAATGCCCGCACTCTCCGCGCTCGTCCCCGAACTCGTGAAACGCGAACAGATCGCGACCGCCGTCGCGCTCGATCGGTCGGTCTTTCACGGCTCGCGGCTGGTCGGCCCGTCTGTGGCGGGCCTGCTTGTCGCGTGGTACGGCGCGGCCTCGGCATTTTTCGCGAACGCGGTTTCCTTTTTCGCCCTAATAATCGCCTTGATGACCCTTCCCGCGCGCGTCGCCGGCACGGCCGAGGAAGAGGAGCAGCGACGCAGCGGGTTTAAGGAAGGTCTCCTCTACGTCCGGCACGATCGCACGATCCTGTCGATGATTGCTTTGATCGCGCTCACCACGATTTTCGTCTTCCCGTTCCTCTCCGTGATGCTGCCGCTTTACGTGCGCAACATTCTCAAGCTCGGACCTGATAAAATGGGAATGTTGATGGCCATCTCTGGCACTGGGTCGTTGTTCGGCTCACTCGGCCTTCTGAGTGTCGCGCGCGAACATCGCCTTCGCTATATGACGTGCGCGGTCTCCGTTGTGGCCGTAGCGCTGTTCTCCATGTCCCAAGCGCGGAGCTTCCTCCTCACCGCGGTCGCCATGGGCACACTAGCGGTCGCGCTTTCGCTGAATTTCGGACTCGCCGGAACCATTGTGCAGGAGCGTGCCCCGAGTCCCCTGCGAGGTCGGATTTCGGCGGTCTTTGGTTTGAGCTTCTTCGGCTTGATGCCGATCGCCGGCCTCCTCACGACAAGTCTCGCCGACCTCATCGGCATCCCGTCCGCGCTCATGATCGCCTCGATTCTTTTCGGCGCAGGCGCGTTGGTCGTGATGAACCTAGCCGGCCGCACGGTGTGCGCAGGTCCCGTCGCCGAAGAACCGGCGACGAACAGTGAGCTGGCGACGAAAGCGGTCGCCGCCGCTACCGCACCGTCCACGGTGGCATGATCTCTTTCTCGACCTGCTGGAATTCGGCGCGGCACACGGCCGGCGACGAAATGCTGCACGAGATCAAAGGCGAGCTCGGCTTCGATCATATCGAGCTCGGTCACGGCATCCGCATTTCGCTCATGCCGGGAATCCAAAAGGTTTTCGACGCGGGCAAGGTGACCTTCAGCAGTCTGCACAATTTCTGCCCGCTACCGGTCGAAGTGATGCGCGCGTCGCCCGATTGCTACCAGTTCTCTGCCTGGGATACGCTCGAGCGCGAGCGCGCCGTGAAACAAACGTTCCAGACGATCGACTTTGCGTCGCGTCTCGGCGCGCCATTCGTCGTCCTGCACTGCGGCGAAGTACGGATGAATCCGATCACCGACGAGCTGATCGCGCTGATCAAGAAAGGCGAACAATTTTCCCGCGAATACGTGCGGAAGAAAATCAAGGCGGTGGAAAAGCGGGAGGGCGCCGCGCCGCCCTACCTGGCCCGCATCAAGGATTCTCTGCGCCAGATCGCGGATTACGCCGCGCAAAAAAATATCCGCCTCGGAGTGGAGGGACGCCGAGGTTATGAAGAACTCCCGAGCGAACGCGAACTGCCGGCGCTCCTTGACGAATTGAATTCGCCGCAGCTCGGCTACTGGCACGATTTCGGCCACATCCAGATCAAGGAAAACCTTGGATTTCTGGATCACGAGGAGTGGCTGCGCCAAATCGGCCAGCGTGCGCTCGGCTGTCATGTCCAGGATTGCATTTGGCCGGCACAGGATCACCAGCCGCCCTTCGCCGGCCACGTCGATCTCGAGAAACTTGTTCCGCTCCTTTCGCCGAACTGTGTATTTGTTTGGGAAATGAGCCCGCGCAAATCCGTCGACGAAATTCGGCGGTCTGTCGCGACTTGGAAAGAGCGCTTCGGCGAATGAAGAAAATACTCCTGACGATCCTGCAGATCGTCGTGACGGTTGCCGTTCTGATCTGGGTTTTTCACGATCCCGTGAAGCGGAGCCAGATGGCGGAAGCGCTGCGGGCGGCAGACTACCGGTGGATTATCGGCGCGATCCTGGCTTACATCACGGTGGAGTTTTGCGCGGCCTTCCGCTGGCAAATTCTCCTCCGCGTCCAGGACATCCGGCTGAGTTGGTCGCGCATGTTCGGACTCTTCTTCATCGGGATGTTTTACAACCAGCTTCTGCCCGGCGGGACGGGCGGCGATATCATCAAGACGTATTTGTTGTTGAAGGAAACGCCGCAGAAAAAGACTGGCGCACTGCTCGCAGTCCTTTTCGATCGCATGGTCGGGCTGGTCGGCATCATCGCCATCACCGGCACGCTGATCGCGCTCCGCTATCACTGGCTTTCCCAAAAGCGTGAGACACAGCAACTGGTTTGGGTCCTGCTTGCGGTGCTCGGCAGCGCCGTGCTCGCGTTGCTCACCAGCTTCATCGTGAGCGGATTCAATCTGCTCGATCGATTGCCGCACCGGTTTCCGATGCGCGACAAATTGATCGAACTTTCGACCGCGTATCACCTTTATGCGCATCACTGGACCGCGACGCTCCTCGCCTTTGGCGCGTCGGTCATGGCGCACCTCGCGACGTTCGCGACGTTTCTCTTTGTCGCCTACGCGTTCCGGGTCCGGGTCTCGGTCGTTGATTTTTTTGCGGTCATGCCGGTCGAGCGCACGATCTCATCGATGCCGATCAGTTTCGCCGGCGTCGGCCTGCGCGAAAAGGTCCTCCAAATCATGCTGCACGGCTTATGCGGGGTCCCCGAAGCGGTTGCCGCACTGATCGGCTCGATGAGTTTTCTCGTGATGGTGATCTGCTGTCTCCCGGGTGGCGTGGTTTACTTTTTCTACAAACCGAGCGGCGCGGCTCCGCACGTGAAGCTCCGCGAAATGGAGCGCGAGGTCGTGTCGATCGAGCATGAAGTCGTCGAACGCCAACAGTAGAAAAAGAAGGGGAGCGGTGGCGGCGAGAAAAGCGCCATCTCAACGTGGGCCCCGCCTTTTCGAGAGACGCGACCGCCCCTTCGTCGCCGCGACGTTCGCAATGACGGCGGACGGCAAAATTACGACGCGTGAGTTCTCGCCGGTTGATTTCACGAGCCGCGAAGACAAGGCGCATTTGATTCGCCAGCGTTCGTTAGGCGATGCCGTGCTGATCGGACACAGCACCTTGAAGCAGGATAACGTGCGGCTCAGCATCGCGCGGGAGGAGCTGCGGCAGGAACGGGCCGCGCGCGGTCAAGCACCCTACCCGATTCGCGTCATTGTCTCGAACGAAGGTCGCATCGACTCGGGTTTAAACATCTTCGCGACGGACGTTTCGCCGATCGTGATTTTCTCCACTACGCGCATGCCGCGGCGCAACCAGAAGGCGCTCCGCGAGAAAGCGACGCTGCATCTG
>JALYZW010000065.1 GCA_030945725.1 Verrucomicrobiota bacterium
CCGAATGCGGTAAGTGCCGGCGTGTGCGATTGCCAGCCGCAGGCAGTGACGCAAGTGCTGGCGCTCGCGCTGGGAATCTCTGCGCGGGCTAGTACCATTTCCTCAGCTTGTCCGTCGGGCCTCGACGCGATCGCGTCCGCCTCGGCAATGATCCGATCCGGAGAGGCGGACATCGCCCTCGCCGGCGGCACAGATGCGGCTATCACACGGCTCTCGATGGCTAGCTTTGCTACGGCGCGGTTAAGCTCGACTAGAAATCACGAACCAGAGAAGGCCAGCCGACCCTTTGATCTCGAGCGGGACTCCGGAGTTATTTCCGAAGGCGCAGGCATCGTCGTCTTGGAAGAATACGAAAGCGCGATGGCGCGCGGCGCCACACCATATCTGGAAGTTTGCGGCTATGCTACTCAGGGCGACGATTTCACCAACGGCGAAGTATTCGGCCTCGCACAGACGATGAGGGACGCGATGAGTGCCGCAGGAAGGACGCCGGAGGAGATCGACTACATTTGCGCCTACGGCCCCGGGCATCCCGCGCTTGACATCGTCGAGACCGACATGATCAAACGCGTCTTCGGGCGGAGCGCTTACAGCGTTGCGATCAGCTCGATCAAAGGCGTGACGGGCAATCCGCTCTCCGCGGCGGGTCCAATGCAATTGATCGCGTGCGGTCTGGCCTTCCGGCATGACGTAATCCCGCCGACGGCGAATTACGAGGTCCCCGACCCGCGGTGCGATCTGGATTATGTGCCGAGGCGGTCCCGAAAGCGCAGAATCAACACCGCGCTGATTAACGTTCGCGGCCTAGGTGGCGGCAATAGCAGTATTGTCGTACAGCGCGTGCGTGAATGAACGTAGAAACACTCCCTTTATGGTTAGCCCTTTTCATGCAGTTAGGGCTCGGCTTGGCCGTCTTCCGAGCCAATCCGAGGAGTTACGCGAACCAGAGCTTTTTTCTCATTTCGTTGATCCTCTCCGGTTGGCTGGTCTCGCTCCACTTCGCTTTTAGCGCTACGCAGCCGGCCGCGGCGGCGATGTGGATCCGAAGTGCTTCGGCCTGCGGCCCGCTCATTGTCACCGGATTTAATCTGCTCAGACTTGCGATTATCTGTCGGGGAAAAGGTTGGCTTGAAATCGCCAAGCGCTCCGCCCCTCTCGCGATCCCAAGTCTTCCTGTCATTGCGATTTGCTACAGCCCGCTGTTCCTGCGTTATGCCCAACTTCGGAACGGGCAGATTCCGCGGCCTGTTTACGGTCCGTTTTTATCTATTTGGCTCGGGTTCTTCGCGATCGCCGCGATCGCTGACATCGCTCTCTACATTCGCGATTCGCGGAGAGCTACCGGCGTCCAAAAAGTCGAACTTCAGTTCGTCCTCGCCGGTGGCGCAATCTTGGTCGCGTTGGTCGCCTGCACTCCGCTGGTCGATCGCACGATCGCGGTCCGATTTGCGCCTTTCCGAGTCGTGGTATTTAGCCTCGTCATTGCGTACGGCATCTCAACGCGGAAAATCATGGAGGTCGGTTCTTTCTTCCGCCGGGTTACTTCGTACGCAGTCCTGATTGCGTACCTTCTCGCGCTCTACGGTTTTGTCTGGTGGGTCGTCTTCACCTCCTGCTCGCCGATACTCAAGGCTCAGAGCGCGCAAGTCGCGCACATCGCGGCCGCTTTGGTTCTGGCCTTGGCCATGGCGCCGGCGCGCGGTTTGTCGCAGTCGCTGGCGAACCGGCTTTTCGTCGGGACGCGGGGGCTGGATTTCCGCGAGACGATGAACCAGGCGGCGGCGATCTTGAAGTCTGTTACGACTGTTAGCGACTTGCTCGGCCGCTTTGCGAAAACAATTGGCGCGGCCGTGGGCACCGAGCGCGTGCTCATCTTGCTCGCGGAGAAAGACGTTTTCTCACAATCGTATCCCGCTCCGCCGACCAGCTCACGTGACGCGGCCGTGAACCTCAGCAGCGCGGAGGCGACGATTAGCCATCTTGCGGCTCATCAGGAGCCCATCGTGCTCGACGAATTGCACCGCGTCCGGCAGACGCCCGAGTTGGACGGGGTGATGAAGCAGATGAAATCGCTCAACGTTGCCCTCGCGATGGGGATTTTCTCCCGCGAGCATCTTGTGGGTGTGATGCTGCTGGGACCCCGAGTGTCCGGCCGGATTTACGGAAGCGTAGAACAGAGCGCACTTCAGGTTCTCTGCGGCCAACTCGCGGTCGCGATTCAAAACGCGGAGCTCTTTACCGAAGTGCAGAATGCGAAAATCTATAACGAGACTCTGCTCGCCAACTTGACGACGGGCGTGATCGCGGCGGGAGCGGATGAGCGTGTAACAGTTTTCAACAATGAGGCCGGGCAGATTACGGAATTGGATCCGCAACGAATGATCGATCGACCTCTGGCCGATTTGCCGCCGGGGTTGCGGGATATTGTGCGCGAAACTCTTCGCAGCGGTGCGGGTGCGGAAAACAGCGAGATAACGCTTCGCTCCGGAGAACGCACGCTAATCGTGCGCGCGAGCAGTTCGCTTTTCCACAGCGAGAACGGGCGACGGCTTGGCGCGCTCGTCGTGCTCACCGACATCACGGCGTTGAAGCGGCTCGAGCAGCAGATTCGTCGCAGCGATCGGCTGGCGAGCCTCGGCACGCTCTCCGCGGGCATGGCGCACGAGATCAAGAATCCGCTCGTCTCCATCAAGACGTTCGCGCAATTGCTGCCGGAGCGTTACCAGGATTCGGATTTCCGCGAAACCTTCTCGAACCTGATCGGTCACGAAATTGATCGAATTGATTCGCTCGTGAACCAGCTGCTGCGCTTCGCCCGCCCGGCAAAACCGCTCCTGAAGCCGATGCACGTCCACGATGTGCTGGAGAAATCTCTGCAGCTCGTGGGCCACCGTCTTTATCAGGAGCAAATCAAATTAGCTCGTTCCTGGGAGGCGGATGTGGATACCATCCGCGCCGATGCGGACCAGATCGAACAGGTGTTTCTCAATTTTTTCCTGAACGCGATGGACGCAATGAAAAAGGGCGGCGAGCTCACCGTCGCCACGGAAATTTTGCGCGCGGACGAATGGGTGCGCTCGGTCGCCGGGACCAATGGTGATGGCGACGTAAAAGAAGTTTTGCGGATCACCATTCGCGATAACGGCGAAGGCATCCGGAGCGAGGATATCCCGCACGTGTTCGATCCCTTCTTTACGACGAAGGATTACGGGACCGGTCTCGGCCTGTCGGTCGTGCACGGCATCATCGAGGAACACGGCGGCCAGATCGAAGTGGAGAGCGAGCTCGAGAAAGGCACCGCCTTTCATATCCTGATGCCGCTGTTCCGCTTCCAGGAAAAGGCGGTCGCCGCATGATCGCGCCGCCGATTTGCATTCTCTATTCGCAGGAGCCGGATCTGACCCGCCGGATGAAGGCGTTCCTCAGCTCGATCGCCGAGCTGCGGGTCGTCGCCGAAGCCGATCGGCTCGACGCCGTGTTGCAGCAAACCAGTCCGGCGCTCCTCATCCTCGATCTGCGCGCGAAAGAAGCGCGCGATCTGCTCGATCAGGTGCAAAAGAGTTGGCCCGAAGTCCTGATCATCGCGCTTGGCACGCCGCGCTCCGAGCCGCTCCGCGACGCAGAACAATCCGGCGTCTACGCGACCGAAGATCTTGTGTTGGATCGCCGCCGCCTCCAGGCGCTGGTCTCGCGTGCGTTCGATCATCTCCGAGTGGTGCAGGAGAACCGCGCCTTGCGCGAGCAATCGGCGCTCGTCCCCGTCCCGGAACGGACGCGACGTCTCGAGGCCGGGCCGGACCGGCGCGAACCGGCCGCGCCCTTGCTGCGTTTCCCGCGCGTGTTCCGCCGATTCGACAACGTCGAGGCGTTGCTCGCGAGCCTGGTCGAAAACGTAGCGGACGCGACCGGAGTTGGACGGATCGGAATTTTCTCGCGCATCCGACAGGGCGATCGCTACCGGCTGCGCGCGGGCCTGCGTTGTCTGCCGGAAAGTTACGACGTCGAATATGGAGAACGCGACGCACTGGTCCGCTGGTTTGAGCTGCACGCGCACCTCATCTGGCGGAGCAATTTGCAGCAGACATCCGATCAGGCGCAGCGCGCCTTGATGCGCCGGGCGCTCGACACTTTCGGCGCCGAAGTGATCGTGCCGCTGCACGCGCGGGGCCGAATCATAGGCTGGTTATTTTTTGGCCATCGCGTCACCGGTCAGCCGTTTGATTACAATGACCTGGAAGGATTGATGATGCTGGCGGAGCACGTTTCGACCGTGCTTGAAAACGCTCTTCTTTATGAAGAGATCACGCTGCAGAAAACGCTCGCCGAGACGCTCCTGAAATCGATCCCGCCGGGAATCGTGGCGACCGATCAGGACGCAATTGTGCGTTGGTTCAATCCGACCGCGGAACAAATTCTCGGCCTGCGCGCGGACGACGTGCTGAATCGGCCGATCGAAGCGGCCGGCAGCCGCGTGGCGGCGGTGCTGCGGGACACGCTCGACGCGCAGGAGAATTTGCCGGCGCAGCAGTGGATCGATGCGAACACGCGACGTTCCCTCTCGGTGGAAACGCGGCGGCTCGTGGACCAAAAAAATTCACTCGGTGCCGTCGCGGTCATTCAGGACATGACGGCGGACGAAACCCTGCGGCAAAAGCAGGACCTCGTCGATCGAGCCGCATTTTGGACCGACCTCGCCGCGAGCATGTCGCACGAGGTGCGCAATCCGCTTGTCGCGATCAAGACGTTCGCACAGCTCCTGCCGGAACGATTCGACGACCCCGATTTCCGCAAAGATTTCAACGAGATCGTCGTGCAGGAGATCGACCGGCTCGACAAGATCATCACGCAGATCAACAACTTTGCGCATCCTTCCGAGCTGGTGATGAAGCCGATCGATGTGCGCGACTCGGTGAAAAAAGGAATCGAATTAGCGAAGACGCGGCTGCTGAAAAACGGGGTCGCGATCGACACCGCGCTGCCGAACGATCTCCCGAAGGTGCTGGGCGATGAGACGGCATTGATCGAAGCGTTTGCGCACCTCGTCACCAATGCGGCGGAAGCGGCGCACGGGCAGGCGAAACCGCGTATCACGCTCGCGGCAAAACCGATCCGCGAAGGCGCGTCGGCGAACGGCGTGGTCATCACGGTCCAGGACAACGGGACCGGAATCGCGCCGGCCTTGAAAGAGAAGGTTTTTTCTCCGTTCTGCACGACCAAGCCCCGCGGAATGGGACTCGGGCTGCCGATCGTGAAGCGCACGGTTTTTGATCACAACGGCCGCGTCGATATCGATTCCGACACGCATGGCACTTCCGTCAGTGTGATGTTGCCGGCGAGCAGCGGGACCGATTAACCCAACTTGCGCTTCGGCACCGCGGATTTGGAATTGGAAATCCGCCCGCGCCACCTACACTTCGGCTGATTTCGTATCTGCAATCCCATGATCGTAACCACTGCTCAACTCTACAAGGTCGCCTACGGAAAATTCGCCGTCGGTGCCTATAACATCAACAACATGGAACAGCTGCTCGGCTTGTTTCAGGGCAACATCCAGAGCCGCGCGCCTTTCATCATTCAACTTTCCAAAGGAGCCCGAAAATATGCCGATAAGCGCATGCTCGAAGCGATGATTCGGACGGCCGAAGAAATGTTCCCGGATGCGATTTTTGCGGTGCACCTCGATCATGGAGACGAGGAGACTTGCTACGACTGCATCGACTCCGGCTTCTACAGCTCCGTCATGATCGACGCCAGTCACGAGTCGTTCGAGGAGAACGTCGCGATCACGAAGCGCGTCGTTGAGCGCGCGCACGCGAAAGGAATCAGCGTGGAAGCGGAACTCGGAATGCTCGGCGGCGTAGAAGAAGATATCAAAGTGGACGAGAAACATGCCTGCCTAACGAATCCATCAGAAGCGGTGGAATTTGTGCAGCAGACGGGTTGTGATTCGCTCGCGGCGGCGATCGGGACGAGCCACGGCGCCTACAAATTTAAAGGACAGCAGAGCCTCCACTTCGAAGTGATCGAGGAAATTCAGCAGAAACTGCCCGGGATGCCGATCGTGATGCATGGCAGCTCCAGCGTGCCGATCGAAGAGGTGCAGCGCATCAACGCGGCCGGCGGAAAGCTCGACCCATCCGCGCGCGGAGTGAACGAGAACGAGTACCTTCCCGCGGCGAAACTTGGGGTCACGAAAGTGAACATCGATACCGATGGCCGGCTGGTCTGGACACGCGTGCATCGCGAATTTTTCCGCGACAAACCCGCCGAATTCGATTTTCGCCCTCCCGGGAAAATCTTTGTGCAGGAGTACGCAAATTTCATCGCGCACAAAAACGAGAAGCTTGGTTCGGCTGGTCAACTCGACGCGGTCCGCGCGAGCGTCACGTCGTAGGCGCTGGCGTGCGACGTGGTAGAGCGCGCGCCATCCCGGCGGGTCGCTCTTGTCATCCTGAGCCGCGTCAGACGGCGAAGGATCTCGCACAAACGCGACGACTTCCGCTCGCGGCACGGCAGCCACGAAGTAATGGATGATGGGGGCGGAAAGCGAATCGGAACAGGTGCCCTGAATGGGCGGGATCCTTCCCCGTCTGGCGCGGCTCAGGATGACACGCGGACCTGTCGAACGCTCTCCACTCGCGACAAACCGGAGCAGACGGAGAGACTTAAATTGCGGCGGCCAGTGCGCAGAGAACGCCAAGTGGGTGCACAGCGAACACGCCCCGCAATCGCGCCGTCGCGCGGTGTCAGGTTGCGGGGCCGCGCGAGCGCCGTTAAACAGCAGCGTGACTTTCACGCTTCGCGAACTCACAGAAATGTGCGGCGGCGAATTGCTCGGTGATCCTTCACAGACGATCCGCGGCGCCGCCTCGCTTCCCGAAGCGACGGAGGGCGAGATCACATTTTTCGCAAACCCGCGTTACGCGCCGCTCCTGCGCAAAACGTGCGCGTCCGCCGCGTTTGTGCCGCTTGATCATTCCGGCGGTGGTCCCGCAGCCCAGATCCGCGTCGCCGACCCGGCAAAGGCGTTTGAGCAAGTGGTTTTGCGCCTCGCGCCGAAACCGATTGAGTTCGCACCGACGATCCACCCGACGGCGGTGATGTCGCCGGACGCAAAGCTCGGCGCCCGTGTTTCGATTCAACCTTATGCAGTCATCGAACCCGGCGTCATGATCGGTGACGACACGCTAATCGGAGCGCACAGCTACGTCGGACACGAAACGACGATCGGCCCAAACTGCCTGATCTATCCTCACGTCACGATTCGCGAACGGACGCGCATCGGCGCGCGCGTCGTGGTGCACAGCGGCGCGGTGCTGGGCGCCGACGGGTTCGGATTCGAACTCGCAGACGGCAAGCAGCAGAAAGTGCCGCAGCTCGGCATCGTGCAACTCGACGACGATGTGGAAATCGGCGCCAACACGACGATCGACCGCGCGCGATTCGGCCGGACTTGGATCCAGGCGGGTGCGAAAATCGACAACCTCGTGCAGATCGCGCACAACGTGGTGATCGGGAAACATACGGTTGTCGCCGCGCAGACCGGCTTCGCGGGCAGTTCGCGAGCAGGCGAACGCGTGATGATCGGCGGCCAGGTGGGAGTGACCGGTCACGTTGAAATTGGCGATCGGAATTTGATCGGCGCGAAAACCGGGGTCTCAAAAAATCTGCCAGCCGACGGCGGGACGTGGTGGAGCACTCCGGCGACGCCTCTGCGCGAAGTCAAAGCACAGATCGCACGCCGGCACAGGCTCGAGAAACTTTTCGAGCGGGTGAAAGCGCTCGAGAAAAAGCTTGGGCTATAATCGCGGAATCCGCGCCGCTTTAGACGCGGGCGGGATAGAGAATCCATCGTCACCTTCTTCGTGATCCCAGAGGACACGAATGAGACTGAGCTCACCGAGGCAAACGTATTGGGTCACGTCACGGTGAAAAACACGTTATCGCACGGGCGCTCACTCCGCCGCGACGGGCGGTTGCCCGCATTATCAGGCAGCCGCCATGCGCGACATTCTCGCCTAGCTTCTCATACGCTGATCCAACGGTGCACATCGCTTTGTCGGTCGCGCACAATTCGGACTCAAACCAAGGCGCGTCTGCCATTTTTCTGGAGGCCGGACGAGCTTGCGAATCCGCAGGGGCGACGGCTCACCAAAGAAAAGAATAGTTCAGCGGCGGAAGTTGGCAAGGATGATGCTTATAGTAGTTATAGAAATTATAAGCCATGAAAATCCTGACCCGCGACGCCGCCGAATTCCTCATCATCGATGATGACCCTGCGATTACGAAATTTCTCGTGACCTACCTCCGCCAGAAAGGCCACACTTGTCAGTCGCTCACCGAGGGCTTCCAGACTGCGGCCTGGCTCGAGATCCACGACTGCGAAGTGATCGTGGTCGATCTCAACATGCCCAAAGTCGATGGCATCTCGCTCATCAGCTACATCCGCGAGGTCAACAATCAGATCCCGATCATTGTTTTCACCGGGGTCGGATACGACGAGGATCGGATGAATGCCGCTCTGCGCGCAGGAGCGAACGGTTACGTGAGTAAGAATCTTCCGATCGAGCAGCTTTATTGCGTGATGTCACGGGTGCTCGCGACCTGCCGGCTTCGGGCGCGACGCGACGCGAATGCGCAGCAGCTGCTCGGCGCGGCGTAGGCTTGGTCAAGGCGATCGCGCTTCGGCCAGGATCGCGCGGAGACTTTCGGCGGACACACATTCCGCGCCCGAGGCGCTCGCAGTTTCCTGCTCGAGATAATCGTCGGTCGCGACCAGCAGTTTGAACTGTCCGCCGTACTTACTGGCGAGCCGCTCGACGATTGAATCGGCGGTTTGGCCCAGCCGGGAATAGAAAATCTGAATTTCGCCCGGATCGGAACTCTCGCCGACCTCGGTTCCTTTCCCGTCGAAGACCACCACAACGCGCACACCGGTCCAATCCTGATAATCGCGCAGTTGCTTGACCAGCGCGTCGCGCGCCAACGACGTCCGGCGATCGTGCAGCTGCCGCAATTCAGGCCACGCAAAAATGATGCTGTGACCGTCGACGATGAGATATTCGGTCCGCACGGCGGTAAATAACGTCACTTCCGCCGAAGCGAAATGGCCGGTGCGCGGTCGGTCGTGATTGGCGCGCGCCTGCGCGCGACCTCTACTGGGCTGCGACGGCCGCCGATTTCTTCGCGCGAGCTTTGGGCTTCGGCGTTTCGGAACGTGCGCCGGCGGTTTTCACGGCTTCTTTTTTACGCGCCACATAGGCGGCCCGACGGCGGCGCTTGACGGTGACTCGATGTTGCTGGCCCATGCAGCGGTTCCTATAGGATGAATAGCGGCGGCGCGCAATCGGAAACGCCCGGATCCGTCGCTCAGCCTTGGTTGAATCGGATTGCCAACGCTGCCCGCGCCTTGGTACAACCACCCGTCCGACGGTCGCCCGAATCGACCCTCGATTCTCGTGAAAACGTCTCAAACTCTCGTCGTCGCGTCAGTTTTGTTGCTGCTCGGCGCTACCGTTTTCGGGGTGCTGAATGCGAATAAGAGCAAATCGCTGCGGGCGGACACCGCGCGGAGCGAAGCCGCCCGGACGGAATCAGAACGAAGGCACGCCTTGCGCGAAAAGGAATTAAAGGCGCGTGAAGTAGCGGCCGCGCATGCGCCGGCGAGACCCGAGAACGACGAGACGAAAGCCGCGAATGCCGAAGCTGACTTCGTCAAATTTCAGGCGGAGAAGCAGGAACTGGAAGCAAAGCTGCGCGCGAACGAAACCGAGATCGCGGAGCTGAAGCAACGGGTGGAGGCGGATGTCTCGCGCACGGTCATGCCGGGGGCGCCCGCGGCTCCGGCGGACGCGAGTTTGCAGGCTGAACTGGCCGACACGAAGAAGCAACTCCACGCCGCGGAGCGAGAGAAGCATTTGCTCTCGGACAAAATGCGATCGGCCCAGGATCGGTCCGCGCAGGTCGAAATCGAAAAGAAGCGCCGCATTGTTCCGAACCATAATCCGGGAATTCGCGGCACGATCCTGGCCGTGAATCAGGCCTACAATTTCGTCGTGCTCAATCTCGGCGGGCGCCAGGGGATCGAAGCGAACTCGGAGATGCTCGTCCTGCGCGGCGGTTCCCTGATTGGCAAAATTCGAGTTTCCTCAGTTGAACCGGCCACCGCCATCGGTGATATCATCACCAGCAGCCTGGCGCGTGGCGTTCAGGTTCAACCCGGAGATATCGTCATTTATGCTGGCTCAAATTCCTGACCGCGTTCGCCCGTTCCTCGTCACCGCCGCGCTCGCGGTTTGTGCGATCACCTTCCTTCCTTCGTGCGCCACCAAACCGCAGCCGCAGCTCGTCTCCGATCCGGATGCGGGTCGCGAATCGACGATCCCGTGGAACAAGCAGGAGAAGTGGGAGTCGCAGGGCCCTTACGCCGGCTTGAGCGATCGGCGGTAACGAACGCAGTCGCGCAACGCTGCGCGCGCACCGTAGCGTAGCGGCCGCTCGACGAGCCTAATTTCTCTCCTCGTCATCCTGAACCGCGGAGACGGTGAAGGACCTCGCAAAAGCACCGCGACCCGTGCGCAGTTGCACGACCGCGACGTAGCCTCCGGGTGATTGCTGCCACCCGATAACGCCGAACTCGCCGCCTGAATCGGAGAGGTCCCTCATCGTCTGCGCGGTACGGGATGACAGCGGTTTGAGATGCGCGGCGACACGCGGACGTCACCTGACGCCATTCAAATCCAGAAGCCGGCGGGAATCACCGCGTTCTTCGGAATCACCACGATGCCGTCGCGGATGAAGTAATTGTCGCCGTCGAGATCGTTCGGTTTGCCTTCCGGCGTGATGACCACGCCATCCGCGA
>JALYZW010000357.1 GCA_030945725.1 Verrucomicrobiota bacterium
ACCGGATTTTAGCGCGGCCGCTGACCCGGATCATGTGGGAAGGTCCGATCGAAGAGTTGACGAAAACTGGCAACTGTCAGCCGGCGCTCTACGTGCACGGGCTTGCGTGCCTGGCGGCGCTTCGCGCTGTCGCCGGTGAATTCCCGGTCGATGCCGCCGCGGGCCTGTCGCTCGGCGAATGGACGGCGCACGCCGCGGCCGGCACATTTGATTTCGCGACGGGACTGAAGCTCGTCGAACAACGCGGCCGATTAATGGAAGCCGCGTGCGACGCAACTGCGGGGGCGATGGCGGCGATGATCGGGGCGGATGAAACGGCAGTGCGGCAGTTGGCCGCCGAGACGGACGTGGATGTTGCGAATCTGAACGCGCCGGGACAGATCGTGATTTCGGGCGAAGCGGCGAAGGTCGAGCTCGCGGTGAGTTTGGCGAAAGAGCACGGGATTCGGCGCGCGACGTTGCTGAAGGTCGCCGGCGCGTATCACTCGCGTTTGATGGACAGTGCGTTTGTGCAGCTCGGTCGCGCGTTGCTTGATGCGCAAATTCAAACGCCGCAGTTTTCGGTGATGAGTAACGTGACCGGCGCGAGTGTCGCTACGTTGCCCGAGATTCGGATTCGGACCACGCTGCAGGACCAGGTGACGAGCACCGTTCGGTGGACCGATTGCATGGAGAGCCTGCTCGCGCGTGGCTGTGATTTGTTTCTCGAGCTCGGCCCCGGCGGCGTCCTTGCCGGCTTGCTGCAACGGACGCGCAAAGGGGTCGAAGCCATCAGCGTGACGGATGCGGTTTCGGTGGACGCAGCGGCAGAGAGACTTAGGCGGCTGTAAACGAGATTGATGCCGCAGCGCGATGTGACGTAGCTTCAACGCATGACTTTACAGGAGCGGATCGACTCCGAGCTGAAGGACGCGATGCGCGCAAAAGACGCCGCCAAGCTCGGCGTCCTCCGCATGCTGAAATCCGCGATGAAATATTCCGCGATCGAAAAAGCGGGCGCCGAGGGTGAACTGGCGGAAGCCGAAGCAGTCCAAGTAATCCGCAAACAGGTCAAGCAGCGGCAGGACTCGATCGAGAGTTTCGAAAAAGGGGGCAGGCCCGAACTGGCGGCGAAGGAAAAAGACGAGCTCGCGATTTTGAACACCTACCTACCACAAGGTCTGAGTGCAGATGAGCTTGCGGCCGCGGTTCGCGACACGATCGCCGAAACGGGCGCGACTTCGAAGGCACAGATGGGCGCGGTCATGAAAGCGCTGCAGGCGAAACTCGCCGGCCGCGCCGACGGCAAGGCGCTGAGCCAGGAGGTGCAACGCCAACTCGGATGATGCCCGCGTTTAGCCGTGTTTGGCGCGCGGCGGGATGCTGACCGCGATCATCGTGGCCGCCGGCAGCAGCGTCCGCGCCGGTTTTGATAAGACATTGGCGATGCTCGCCGGCGAGCCGGTGCTCGCTCATTCGGTCCGGGCGTTTCAAGAATGTGATGAGATCGCTCAAATAATCATCGTAGCGCGGGCGGAGCGGCTGACGAATGTGCGATCGCTGGCGGAACGATCGCCGGACAAGATCACGGATGTGGTGGCTGGCGGCGCGCGTCGTCAGGATTCCGTGCGAGCGGGGCTAAACCGGCTCACGGAAGGCGCAAAATTCGTCGCCGTGCATGATGCAGCGCGACCGCTCGTCACGCGCGAGATGATCTCGCAGACTTATGCGCTCGCGCGCGCACATGGTGCCGCTGTACTCGCGTCGCCAGTCGTCGATACGCTCAAGCGCGCGACGCCGGAGCGCTTTGTATCCGGCAGCGTGGACCGAGCGAATCTTTACGCGATGCAAACGCCGCAAATTTTCGAGCGCACCGCCCTCGAACGGGCGTATGCCGCGGCGGAGTCCGACGCCGTCGAAATTACGGACGAAGTCTCCGCCCTCGAGCGGGCGGGGGGAGCGGTGATGCTCGCGTTGAACGTCGATTGGAATTTCAAGATTACGTTTTCGGCCGATCTGGCCCTCGCGGAGACGGTTTTGCAACAACGCCGCGCCGCGTCTCGTTAGGCCAATCGTTCCACCGGCTTTGCACCAGCTCTGCCACGGGCGCGACGTCGGCCCGCGAGAATGGACGGCTTTTCTTGAAGTCACCGACCTGCGCAAGCTCTGCGACTTTCATGAGTTGTCCACTTTTCCAGACGGACGCATCGGGGTTATACGGCCCGACCCGCCGCGGATCGCTCCAGGTGTGGATCGAGACAACGCGGGACGAAATTGCCGCGGCGATGTGCATCGGCCCGCTGTCGACGCTGATCACCCAGCGCGCGGCGCGGATCAGCCAGATCAACTGTAGCAGCGTGGTGTGGTTCGTAAGATCGATGCAGTTATCCGGCGCGGTGATACGGACGCTCGATCTTCCGACGACGACGACGCGGATCGGATCGGATCGCGCACAGAATTCTTCGATGACTCGCGCGCCGAGAGATTTCCCGTGGCCGCGCGCGAACGGATGGAGCAGAACGAACGGCGGATCGTCGTCGAAACGCGGGAGTGGATCGCCGGTCGGCAATGGAAAGCGCAACGGTCGCGTAATGGTCGCACCGAAAAACGCGGCCAAGGCGAGATAACGCTCGACCGCGTGCGCTCCTCGATTCACCTGCGCGATGCGATTGTAAAACAGACGCGATCCTTCGCGGCTGTCGCTCATCCCGTAGAGCACTCGCGCGCGGCTGATTCGACCGATGAGCGCGCTGCGCAGCAGTCCCTGAAAATCAATCGCCACGTCCGGTCGAAGGGCCCGGGTCCGACTCAGCCATGGAAGCAAATGTTCCGTGATCGGTCCACCGGTCAGGTGAGCGCTCGGGAAAAGATGCACGTGAGCGATGTCGGGGTTGCCGCGCAGGAGCGTCGCCCATTCTGGCTTTACCACCCACGTGAGTTTCGCCTGCGGATTGGCCGCCTGAATCGCCGCGACGGCCGGCAGAGTGTGCACGATATCGCCGAGCGAGCTCGGCTTGATCACAAGAATCGATTTGGGCGGCGCGCTCAGAAGCAGGTAGGATTCCGCGTGCGATTTAGCGGCCGAGCTCGAGGCGGTCCGCGAGTAATTTCGGCAAACCCGCGTCGATAATTTTTTGCCGCGCCCGCGCAAAGTCGTATTTCAGGCGGCGCTGCTCCACGATATTTCTTTCCGTGTCGTAGATGCAATAGGCGGCGCGCCAATCGCCATCGCGCGGCTGGCCGACGCTGCCGGTGTTGATCAAGTATTTCTTCGCCGGCTCGATCGTGAGCCGCTCCGCGTGCACGCGCGTCACGCGTTCGTCGCGCACGAAAGCCCCGGCGACATGAGTGTGTCCGAAAAAACAAATGGCGGTGTGCTGGTAGGTGAAACTGGCGGCCGCATCCAGGTCCTTGAAGATATATCCCCATTCGTTAGGCGTATCGAGCGTCGCGTGGACGATCGTGAAGTCTCCCACGTGCTGCGTCATGCGGAGGCCGGCGAGCCATTGTTTGTCCGCCGCCGTCAGATGATCGCGCGTCCAACTGATCGCAGCTTCCGCGAGCGGGTTGAAACCGCGCGAAGATTCGTCGAGCGACGCTTGTTCGTCGTGGTTCCCTTTCACGACCGGACACCCGAGGCTTTGGACAATCTCGACACACTCGTGTGGATTGGCGTTGTAACCGACCACATCGCCAAGGCAGACAAATTCGCCGCAGCCCTGCGCGTGCGCGTCCGCGAGCACGGCCTCGGTCGCCTCGAGGTTCGCGTGCAGGTCGCTGAGAATCGCAAAACGCATACGGCCTAACGAGCAGAGATCGGGATGCGCGCTGGTGGTGGGACGTTCAACTTCGCTTCGAGATATTGCAGGCGTTTGATCAAGGTCGGCAGTCGTTCCTGTTCTCCGGTGAGGTAAAGCGCGTGCAGGCGATCGTATGATTCCTGTTCGCGACCCTCACAATACGATAGCTCGTAGGCCGCGAAACGTTTGTCGTAGGAGGGCGCGCCCGCTCTGGTGGCGGCTTTCCCGAAAGCCTCCGCCGCCTTTGCGTGGTCCTTATACTTATCGCGATAAAGCCGACCCAACGCTTCGTAGAGTTGTGGACGATTCGGGTTGTTCCTGATCCCGCGTTCCAGGAAATCTTTCCCAAGCGCGAAGTATTCGCGTTGTGCTTTCACGCGAAAAGCCAGGCGGGGTTGTCGGGGGTCGTTCAAAGCCGCGACGCTCGCATTCCACGCCATGTGCCACGCCGCCATGTCCCAAAACAAAATCGCGCGCGGCTGCAACGTCGTCACCTGACGGAACAACAGCTGGACTCGTCCCCACTCAGTCCGCTCCCAGGCGGCGTGCGCCTGGATAAAGAGCGCATCGGCGACGAGCGAACGAAAGCCGCTCAAAGCCGCGACGAACCCCAGTTGCCCGAGCTGCTCACGAAGGCTCAGATCGAAGGCGACCGCGCGCAGACCTGCATGTTCGTGGGCTTGCTCGAGTCGATGTTCCATCGGAACGCGGAATGCGCCGAACATGAGCAGCGCGAGCGGGACCAGGACGACGCGCGTCATAATTCTTTCCGGTAGAACACCGCGGCGGCGAGCAGCAAATACACGACGGTATAGAAGCAACCGAGCGCCGCCGTGCGCGCAAACAAGGCGAGGGGAATGTGCGTCCCCGCGACGATATCGTCGACGAGATTGAAGAGCTGCAAATCCGGAAAGACGAGCGCGATGAGGGCGAGAAAACCACGCGTGAGCCATCCGCCGCCGTTTGTTTGCAACCAATATTCGCGCGCTGTGCCTTGCAGGTGACCGATAAAATAGACGAACAACATTGTCACGATGGTGAAGATGTTAGTCGTGGCGAAGGTGGAGACGAACAACGTCAGCGACGCCAGCACGCAAGCCTTCAGGTAGATCGCACCGACGCCGGGCCAGAGATTAGCATTGAACCCCGATGCGCGGATCCCTCGCAATGCATCGGCGGCTTCCTCACGCGGCGCGTTCGCCAGGTGGCGCGCCGTTTCCTGCAATACGGTTTGTTCGCGCGCGAAGAGCACGAGGAAAAACAGCGCGGCCATTATTGCCGTGCTAATCGCAAGCAGCAGGAGCACACCCGCAAGTTTTCCGACCAAATATTCAAAGCGCGAAACCGGTTTGGCGAGGATCGTGTAGACCGTCCGGTCCTCAACGTCTCGCGGCAGGAGCCCCGCCGTCGCGATCACCGCGAGCAGCGAAGTGAGGAGGCTGATCGCGCCGAGCGCGATGTCTTTCAGCACCTGAAATTCCTCCTGAAAAGTCAGCCGCGCCAGGAAGGCGGAGCTGCCGATCAGGAGCAAGGCGAAGATCAGGATGACGTAAAAGACCTTTAGTCGCGTCAGCTCGGTTAACGTATTGCTTGTGATCGCGCTCACCCGCTTCAGCGAAAAGACGCGGTGCGTGGAATCAGCGGTCACGCGGTCTTTCGGTTGCTTCGAGGAACAAACGCTCGAGCGATGTCTGCGGGTGCCGCCGCGCGACCACGCGCGCCCCGGCCGCCGCGGCCACCGATTCGATTTCGCTCAACGCTTTCGGCGTCGCATTTTCGAAGATCATCTCGGTCTGGTTTCGGACGCCGAGCAATTCCTCCAGCGGTCCTTCGCGCACCAGTTCCCCGTTCGCGAGAATCCCGATCCGGTCGCAAATTTCCTGCACCTGCGCGAGGAGATGCGATGAAAGCAGGACGGTGATTCCGCGCTCCTTCAGCTGCAGAATCAGATCGCGAATCTCGACCGCCCCCGCCGGATCGACGCCCGCCGTCGGCTCATCCAGCACGACGAGGCGCGGCTCCTGCACGAGTGCCTGCGCGAGTCCGATCCGCTGCAGCATCCCCTTCGAATAAGTGCGAAGGCGACGGTCTTTGGCACTCGTTAGGCCGACGAGATCGAGCAACTCCGTGATGCAACGACGGAGCGAAATGCCACCCAGTCCGCAGAGTTTTCCGTAAAATCGGAGCGTCTCTTCTCCGCTTAAATATTTCGGAAAATATGGACTCTCGGGCAGGAAGCCGACCGATTCCCGGCTCGCGACCGATTCGCTGTTCCGGCCGAAGATTTCCGATTTGCCGCGCGTCGGCGGCACGAGGCCCAGGATGATTTTCAGGGTCGTGCTTTTTCCCGAGCCATTCGGACCGAGGAGGCCGTAAATCTGGCCCGCCGCGACGGTCAGGTTCAGATTGTGAACGGCGACGACCTTGCGGCGTTGAAACGGAATCGGAAAGACTTTGGTCAGATTCGCGACGTGAATCGCAGCGGCATCACTCATGTCGAATCTCGAAGCCGCGCCCCTTCGGTGAATCAGTCGCGGGAAGCTGCGTTTGTTTCCTGATATGGGCGCGAAGTTCGCTCTCGTTAATTGCGCGAAGAAACGCGTCGACTTCCGCATCGTCGCCGGCGGCCTGCATTTCCACGCGGCCATCGCGGAGATTTCGGACGAAGCCGGTGACCTCGAAACCCTTCGCGATCTGCTTTACCGAATAGCGAAATCCGACGCCCTGGACATTGCCTTCGTAGAAAACCTGCACGGCCGACACGACCGGAAAGTGACGCGCCGCCGCCGTGCGCGCAAACAGATCCCGAACCTACGGAGTGGGCGGCGGACTGCCGGCCACCGGAAGATCGGCGGGCGGAAGGTCAGGGGCGGGGAGCAGCTCGGGCGGTGGTTGGAGGCGAGGGTCGTTCGAATTTAAATCGAAATGCTCGCCGCGCGGAGGAGTCACGACGGCGACAGGCGGCGGTGTGGCAGTGGCCTGCGCAACGAGAGCCGGAGGCGCCACGCGGATATCTTCGCTCGCGACGTACCCTTGCTGGCTCCCGTTCAGGAGCTGCACTTTCGAATAGCCAAATGAGGGCCGGATCAGCGTAACGATCGTGTCCTTCGGGAGCTGAGTGTCGGGACCGTTTCCTTGCTGAGGACCGCGTCGGTAAAAGGCAGCGGAATCGTTGACGACCGCGTAGTACTTGTCGCCCTTGGTCTCGAAAGTGGTCAGCTTCGCGACATTCGCCACCGTCTTGCAGCCGGCGACGAGTCCGAAAGCGAGCAACACAGGCGCAACGATGCGAACGGCTTTTTTCACGCCTGATAGGTAGCAGATGTTGCGCCAGTTCATTTGTAGGAATAAATCAGGCAGCAGACGGCCGGCTCGCCTTCCGTGATCGCGATTGAAACATAAAATTGGCCACTATTGGTAGGCGAAAAACCGGCGGCCGCTTTTTCGCCCGCGCTGTACGGTTCGGAGACGACCTGTCGGCCGGTCTCATCGAAGACGGTCACCGCGATTTTTTTGGCCTGCTCGTTCGCCCCCGCGGAAAACCAATACTGATTCCCCGCATACAGATTTACCGCCACGATCGCCGGGTCCCCCGGACGCACCGGTCCAGACCAGAATCCGTCGCGCGTCTTGAAACCATCGTTCGCAAACCCGCCCGCTACATCGGTCGCGGCTTTTCGGGCGCGCGTCTGGTCGTCGGATTCCGCGGCGCGCGCCGCCAGAGGAGCCGAGAGCAAGGCACAGAGAACCAGCAGGCGTATCATTTCGCGTCCGTCTTATTTTGGATCTCCGCCATCACCTTGGAGACGGCCTCGTTCAAGGTCCGAATTTCTTCGATGGTCGGCGCTCGTCCGCCTGGGAACGAAACGAGTTTCTGGATGTTGCCCAACTGCGCATTCACCTCTTTCACGAGCGGCTCGTTCAGCAGTTCGGGCGAAATGTCGTTCATGCGCGAACGGATGAAATTGACGACCGCCGGCTGGCGCAAGACTTTCGCGCTCCGCTCGTCGTATGCCTCCATGACCGCGGCGCTGACCGCCTGCGTGCCGCGGATCCAACCGCCGAGGCTCACCAGGATGACCAGATCCTGATCGCGGTGCGTTTGCATCGAAGCTTTCACTTCGTTTTGCGTTGCCTCCAGTTCCTCCTGGAGCGTGTCCCACTCGCTGTTCTCGGCGAAATCATTGATGCTGTTGCCGCGACTGAGCACGTTCTCGCTCACGCCCAGCGCCTTCGCGAGCTTGATGATGTCGGTGCCGGTATTCTTCACCTGCTGTGTGTCCTGCGCCTCCACCGCGATGAAGCCGTCTGCGATTAATCCGCCGAGGTTTAATGCGATTTGCGCGCGGTTGCGGTAGCTCGCGGGAACGGGCGCGCGGTATTGGCTCGGCCAGTTCGGTTTCCCCGGTTTCGCTAAGGCGGCGAACAGTTCGCCGGGCGTGGGGATCGTGAGGGTATCGGTCTTAATCGCTTTAGCAATCTGATCGGCGGATAACCCCGGTGTTTCGGGGGTTGGCGAAGGCGACGGACTCGAACGCGGCGGCGGCGAATGCGTAGCGGGCGCGCCAGACGAAACGACGGTGATCGCAGCCGTCGCGAGGACGAGGAATGCCCGGCCAAATCGCATCCGCGAAATTAAGCGGTGCGACTCACAATGCCAGCGGGAATGTCGCCGCGACCGCAGCCCAAGCCCGATGAATTTGATGAAGTTTGAGTGGACACCGGGGAGGGAGATTGCATGATAGCCGCGCTCGGTTGGCCGGGCGATTCACGAACATGGCGAAGACATCGATCAGCAAAATTATCGCCCGTGAAATCCTCGATTCGCGAGGGAATCCGACGATTGAAGTGGATGTGCGGCTGGAAGGTGGCGGCTTCGGACGCGCCGCGGTTCCGAGCGGAGCCAGTACAGG
>JALYZW010000087.1 GCA_030945725.1 Verrucomicrobiota bacterium
GAACTGGAGATTACGCTCCTGCGGTTCGTTCCCGACCTTCGCTGGTCAATGACCATCACGTCCGGCGATGTCCAGAATCTAAAGCCTGCGCCGGACGGTTTGCTCGCGATCGCGCAGGCGCACACCGGCTGCCGCCTCACCTATTTCGGCGATAACGTGGACGACGCCCGCAGTGCGCGCGCGGCAGGTGTGCGTTTCGTCGGGATTGCAGCTCGAAACAGCGTCGCGTTACGTGAAATTTTCGCGGCTGAAGGCGCCGCCGCCGTGATCGAGAGCATCAACGAGATCGAAGAGGTGCTCTGATGCGCGTAGCAAAGATCGAACGGAAAACGGCCGAGACGCAAATCTCAGGGCGCCTCGTGATCGACGGAACTGGCCGCTACGAAATCGCCACCGGCATCCGCTTTCTCGACCACATGCTGGAGCTCTTCACAAAACATGGCGCGTTCGATCTGACGCTGCAGGCAGCCGGCGACCTCGATGTCGATCAGCATCACACTGTCGAAGATGTCGGCATTGTTCTCGGCCAGCTCTTCGACCAGGCGCTCGGCGATCACATCGGGATCAATCGCGCCGGCTATTTCGTTTTGCCGATGGACGAGACGCTCGCGGTAGCAGCGGTGGACCTCGGTGGTCGCTTCGCCCTCGTTTTTGAGGATACGGTGGATGTGCCGATCGTCGGCGATCTGCAGACGGAATTACTACCCGATTTCTTTCACGGCTTCGCGCAGCACGCGAAGGCCAATGTGCACCTGAAGATCATGCACGGGCGATCGAATCACCACAAAATCGAGGCGCTCTTCAAGTGCTGGGCGCGAGCGTTACGTTACGCCTGCTCGACCGACGAACGCCTAAAGGATCAGCTGCCGAGCACGAAGGGACTCTTGTGATCGCGGTGCTCGATTACGGCGCAGGGAATCTGCGCTCTGTGCAAAACACACTCGAGGCGATCGGCGCCTCCTTCGAGATCGTGCCCGAGGCCGCGGGGCTGCGGCGCGGCGCGAAGATCCTGCTGCCGGGTGTCGGTAATTTCGGACAGATAATGCGCGCGCTCGATCAGCTCGACGTGCGCGCAACGCTTAAGGAGCGGATCGCGGCGGGCGTTCCGTTTCTCGGCATCTGCCTTGGCTTGCAGGCCCTTTTCGAACGCAGCGCTGAGGCGCCCGACGTGGATGGACTCGGCATCTTTGAAGGCTCGGTCGAGCGGTTCCCGGCAGGCGCCCGTGTCCCGCACATGGGCTGGAATACCGTGCAGTCGACAAAGCCGTCGCGACTCCTCGAACGCGGACGCGAGCCCTACGTTTACTTTGCGAATAGCTACTACGTGCCGGTCTGCGCGGCGACGGCTGCGACGTGCACCTATACGAATCCGTTCACCGCCGTTCTCGAATCCGGCAACATCTTCGGCGTGCAATTTCATCCCGAGAAATCGGGCGCAGCCGGGCTGGAAATCGTGCAGCGGTTCGCCGCGCTCTGAAATGCTGGCGAAGCGCATTATCCCCTGTCTCGACGTGACCGCCGGCCGCGTCGTCAAAGGCGTGAACTTCGTCGACCTTCGCGATGCGGGCGATCCCGTCGAGCTGGCGCAACGGTATAACGAACAGTCAGCGGACGAGCTCGTGCTCCTAGACATCACTGCCTCGAGCGACGAGCGCGATACGATGTCGCAGCTCGTGGCACGAACCGCGCGCCAGGTTTTTATCCCGCTCACCGTGGGCGGCGGCATCCGCTCGGTAGGCGACGCGCGTCGCGTCCTCCTCGCGGGCGCGGATAAGGTGAGCATCAACACTGCGGCGGTGCGGCGACCGGAGCTGATCTCCGAGTTGAGCGCGGAATTCGGTGCCCAGGCGGTCGTGCTTGCGATCGATGCGCGGCGTCGCACGGCCACCGAATGGAACGTCTTCACGAAGGGCGGACGGGTCGATGAAGGACTCGATGCGATTGGGTGGGCCCAGCGCGGCGAGGAGCTCGGCGCGGGCGAGATCCTGCTCACCTCCATGGACACCGACGGCGTGCAGACCGGGTTCGATTGCGAGCTGACGCGCACCGTCGCGCGCGCCGTGAATGTGCCGGTAATCGCCTCCGGCGGCGCCGGCAAACCCGAGGACTTCGTGCGTGTTTTCGATGAAGGCGAAGCGGACGCGGCGCTGGCGGCGTCCATCTTTCACTACGGCACCTACACAGTCGCTGACTTGAAACAGCATCTCGAGGAACACGGCATCATCGTCCGGAGGATCACGGCGTGATCATTCCGTGTATCGACCTGATGGACGGCGGAGTTGTCCAACTCGTGCAGGGACGCGAAAAAGCGCTCGATGGCGAAAGCCCGGAAGCGATGCTCGCGAAGTTTGCCGCGTTTCCGGTGATTCAGGTGATTGATTTGGACGCGGCGATCGGGCGAGGCTCCAACGAGAAGATCGTTGAATGGCTCGCGACGAAAGCGCGCACACGGATCGGCGGCGGAGTTCGGACCGCGGAGAGAGCAAGGCGCCTGCTCGATCTGGGCGCAGAGAAGGTAATCGTCGGCACTGCTGCGTTCGACGCCGAGGGGCCAAACGAAGAATTCCTGCGCGAACTTTCTGACGCCGTGCCGCGTGAAGCGATTTTGCTCGCGCTCGATTCCAAAGACGGGCGCATCGTGGTGAAAGGCTGGCGCGAGAGGCTCGAGGTCGCGGCGGTCGACGTGATCCGCATTCTGGAGCCATACTGCGGCGGCTTCCTCTGCACGTATGTCGACAAGGAAGGGATGATGGAGGGCACGGACCTGGCGTGGTTCCGCAGCCTGCGTGAGGCGACCGGGCACGAGATTACCGCGGCCGGCGGAATCACGACCTATGAGGACGTTGCGGCGCTCCAGGAGATGGGCGTCCACGCGGCGATCGGAATGGCCGTCTACAGCGGGCGGCTGGACCTGGGTCGGCTCGCAGCAATGTAAAGCCAAAGGAGCGGCGGTATTATACCGCCGTTCCCACTCGGCCTGCGGCGCCGCGCTTCAAAAGTTCACACGCACTCCTCCGTAGACGCCGCGGCCGAGCGACGGAAATCCAAAGACCTCTGAGTAGTGCTCGTCGGTGAGATTATTGATCCGCGCGAAGATGGTAAGGTGCGCATTCACTGCATATTCCGCCGCGAGGTTTACGAACGCGTAATCTTCGATGTCGAAATTGGGCGCACCGAAGCTCAGCTCCTCCCGTGCATTCACAAATTTCGCCTCCGCCGTCGTGCGCAGTTTTTTGAACCACAGATACGACGCTGAGACATAAGCCTCGTTCCGCGGACGCCGCGGCAACCGCGCGCCCTGCGGCTGACTGATGTCGGCCGACGATGTTTTCTCCGCGTCGAGATAGGTGTAGCTCGCGGTGAACGTCAGCGCGTCCGTCGGCCGGGCGTGCAATCCCAGTTCCAAGCCCTGCGTGCGCGCGGCACCAAGATTCAGCGTCTCGAACAGCCCGTTAAAGCCGATCACGTTCGACAAATC
>JALYZW010000106.1 GCA_030945725.1 Verrucomicrobiota bacterium
AGGGCGCCAATGTCTTTGTCGATGGGAGCCTGCAAGTTCGGGAGTTCGAGCCTAACGATGGAAGTAAGCGCCGCCGCGTCGTCGAGGTCGTCGCGCGTAGCGTGGCATTGATCACGCGAATTCCGGGAGTGAACGAACTGGCCGATGAGCAACCCCATCCAGAAGCGCTCACAGCGCAGCCGGAGGTTGAAGACAATGAGACTGCTGAAGTGTGGCCGCGCTAATCTCCGTCGCCTCGCTCTCTTGCTCGTTCTGGCTGGGCTCTTTCTAGCCGGAGGCTCGTTCGGCATTTGGGCGTACGGCATCCGCATCAATATGACTCGCTCCCTTCCGCAGGGCCTCTATCAGATCACGCACGATCCGGCCGCAAGGCTGGTTGCGTTCTGCCCGCCTCCGAACGCGATGGACGTTAGCGCGAGCCGTGGATATCGGGGCCAGAGCTACGGCTTCGGATGCCCAGACGGCGCGCCGCCGCTGATGAAGCCTGTGGTCGCCATGCCCGGCCAACACGTGACAGTTCGGAAAGAAGGCATCGCTGTCGAACACCGGTTGCTGCCCAACACCGCTCCGTTGCCCTTCGGTGCGAAGCGCCGTCCACTTCAAGCCTGGCCCGCCGGTGAGTATACGGTCGAGCCGGGAATGTTGTGGGTCGCGTCGTCATTTCATCCGGGGAGCTATGACAGTCGCTACCTCGGGCCAATCCATCAATGGCAGATTCTATATCGTCTTCGTCCGCTCTGGTTATTTGAATGAGGGCGTCATGTTCCAGACGATACATAAACGAGTGCTGCTGGCAACTCTCGTTGGCGCGCTCGCGTGGTCAGGCCCGCTATCGCTGATCGCGTTGAGCCTTCTCTTTCCCGTGGTGTGTCGCTGGCCCCACCCCGCACTACGACGCCGTGACCACGCGTTGATCGCCGCTTTCTACTACGCCGCAGCTACCTGGCCGGTGATTCCCTCCGGCATCAGGCTCTTCCACGCTGGAGCAGCCCTCGTCCTTATCGTGCTTTGGATTGCGGTGAGCCTGCTTTTGGCATTGCCGTGGTGCTTATCGGCTCCTCCTGCCATCGCGATGGCATTGACCCTAGTGCCGCCGTTGGGAATAATCGGCGTCGCGAACCCGCTCACCGCTACTGGCGTGCTCTTTCCCGGCACTGCTTGGTTCGGTCTTGCCTTCACCGCAATGCTGCCAAGCCTCGTGATCGCGTGGCCGAAGCCAACTCTGGTGTTTGCGGCGCTGGTATCCCTCACAACAAACGTCATGTATCGCGATCCAGCACCGCCCCAAAGCTGGGTTGCCTTAGACACCCAGTTCGGCGATGTTCGCAGTCCGAATGACTTCGCCGCGGAATTTCGCGCTTCCGAATTCATTCAGTCGGCGGCGATGAATACCGATGCCCGTGTACTGGTCTTCCCTGAGATGGTCGTCACTCGCTGGACCGAAGCCACGGAAGCGTTCTGGGAACCGACCCTCCGCAAGCTAGCAGAGCAACGGCGAACGCTCATCGTCGGAGCCGGATTGGCTATCGGAAATAGCCGCGACTATCGAAATGCTCTCGTAGTCGCGGGCGCGGAGAAGCAACACTTCTTTCAGCGCATCCCTCTGCCAGGGGTGATGTGGAATCCCATCGCCGCGAGAGATCGAGTACCGCTGCGTTTGCGCGGTGAAGCCATCCTCACAGTTGCCGGAGAGCGGGCCGCACCGTTGATCTGTTACGAGCAGCTCATCCCATGGCCGATCCTTACGGCCGCCATGGATCGTCCTTCCGCAATTCTCGCCGTCTCAAATACGACCTGGACACACCACACGCCGATTCCAAGCGTCCAAAAATCCAGTATCGCCGCCTGGAGTCGCCTTTTTCGGATTCCCGTTCTGTCTGCAACCAACGGCCCGATCCCGCGACCATCGGATTAAGGAAGACATATGCGCCGAGTCATACTACTCACTCTACTCCTGCCCCACGCGCTGGTCCCCGGCGCGGAACCGCCCCTGCTTCTCCTGTCGGAGCAAGAATTCCGAGGGCTCGTTAAAGAGTGCGTGCCCGACGCCCCACTGTCCACCCTCAGGGCAATCGCGAAAGTCGAGTCTGGCTACAGCCCATTCGCCATCTCGATTAACAATCCAGACAAAGCCGCATCCGCGCTCGGACTGGCCGAAGGTACCGTCGCCTTGACGCGCCAGCCCGCTTCGCTTCAAGAAGCCGTCAGTTGGGCCAAATGGCTACTCGCTCGCCGACTCACCGTCAGCATCGGTCTGATGCAGGTGAACGTCGAGCATCTACCCGATCTCGGCCTTTCCCTCGAACAGGCATTTGAACCCTGCGCGAACCTGCGTGCAGGCTGGATCATCCTGAACGATAAGTATCGACGCGCGGTGGCGGTTCTCGGTAAGGGTCAACTTGCATTGCATGTCGCGCTCTCCTCTTACAATAGCGGCTCGTTAACATTTGGTTTCGAGAACGGCTACGTTGAGAAGGTCTTGGCAGCGGGCAGCCGAACGTCGCCGACACAATTAGCTCCGCCGGGAGATCAATTCACGGAGCAATGGTCGATGCCCGCACCAAAGGAGTCAGAGCCCGCGCAAACGGAGGCATTCGGAAAAGAGGAAGATCCATTTTCTGCGCCTACTAAGGTTGTTTGGATTCGTTCAAACGGGAACCAAATCCCGGTCCCCCGCATCAAATAGATAAAAGGCTGGAAGAAATCAGGCCGAATTGTCGAAGCGGGAATCAGCTTTTCCCTCGGTCAGCGAACCTAGACCCGCGCCCTTTTTTCGTACCCAGGGGTCACATGGTCATACGAAGCGTGCGCAACCTTCTCGCCCAGTGCCGTCTCGCGCGCTGGGAAGAGGAGTACAACACAATGGAGACGCTTCCCCTGGATGGCTGGGAGCGCCTTCCATACGTCCGGTTCTTGTGCGCGGGCCAAGAGGTGAAGTTGAGGGTTCACGCGACAGCCAATGTCACGGTCGCCATCAGCGATGCCCACGCCTACGACGAATGGGTGACCCGTGGATTCGAAAGCGATGCGCTGAAGACACTGGTCTACGAGCGCGAAGTAGCTTCGGTTGCCATCGACTACTGTGTCAAGGAGACTGGCGACTACTATCTCCTGATTCTCAATGAATCGCCAAACCATGTAGACATCACCATCGAAATCGTGGCCAATCGCCGCGAGCGGTCGCTTGGCTGAATTCGCGAGAACGAAAGAGCCACTGCACCAAGTTCTCCGACGGATTGCAAAGCGGCCTCCGGGTTCAGCTT
>JALYZW010000119.1 GCA_030945725.1 Verrucomicrobiota bacterium
GTCGAGGGCCCTCGTGGCAGCATCGATTGGTGGCACCGATGTCTGAAAGCGCACCATCGGAAAGATCCATCGGTGGCGCCAGACTGAAGCCTCTCGTGGCAGGATCCATCGGCGGCGCCACGGGGTCCCTCGACTTCGCTCGGGATGACAACGAGAGGCACGCCCGGGTCGCGCGTTGCGTTCTGGATTGTAGGGCAGGTATTCCCGCCTGCCAGCCCCAAATGCAGCAGCCAGCAATGCCCGCCCGACAACTGATTGCGCAAAACGCATGGGCAAGCTTATCGTCGCCGACTCCGCTACGTCGCGACAAATCTGGCGCGCGGCCCTGCCGATGAGCACCGATCTTTCTCTGAGTTGCCGCGAAATCGAGCGCTATCTGGGCGAGGGAGATTCGCGGGTTCATGCCTTGCGCGGAGTGTCGCTTGATCTCGAGCCGGGCAGCATTCACGCGGTCGTCGGTCCATCGGGCTGCGGGAAAAGCACGCTGCTTTACATCCTCGGGCTGCTCGATCATCCCGACGGCGGTTCGGTCACGATCGATTCGCAGATCGTCTCGAATTTACCGGACGACGACCTCGCGCAGAAACGAAACGAACTGCTCGGCTTCATATTTCAATTCCATTTCCTGCTCGAAGATTTCACCGCCGAAGAGAACGTGATGATCCCGATGCGGAGAGTCGGCAAATTGTCGGACCACGCGATGCGCGATCGAGCGCTCGCGCTGCTCGAGTCGGTCGGTTTGCGAACAAAAGCGACGCGGCTTAGTCGACATCTCTCCGGCGGCGAACAGCAACGCGTCGCAATCGCGCGAGCGCTGGCCAACGATCCGCGCGTGATTCTGGCGGACGAACCGACCGGGAATCTTGACACCGAAAATTCGCGGCGCGCCTTCGAGTTGCTGCAAAAGATCGTGCAGGATGGAGGGAAAGCATTGCTGCTCGTGACGCACAATCCGGACATCGCGGAGCTGTGCGATTGGATCCATGAAATGCAGGACGGCGTGATCGTAGGCAGTCATCCCCGCCATCTCCGCAAGAAATGATCGCGACCGCACCCGTCACCGAATCCGCCGCGCACGACACGACCGGCGCGGCCGCGGAAATGAAGCGCGGCGCGCTCACGAATTCCGTGGCGCTGCTGGCCTCAAATTTTCGCGGCATCTTTACCTTCCTCGTGGCGCGGCTTCTCGGGCCGGCCGCGCTTGGGACATTTTCGGTCGCGTGGGCGACGACCGATTTGCTGACCAAGATCGGGCTCTTCGGCCTCGACAACACGGTCACGACATTCATCGCGCGCGCCGAAGCGGCCGGTGATCACGCGCGCAGCCGCACCGTCTTTCGCGTGGGTGTGACGCTTGCGCTCCTGCAATGCGCGCTGCTCGCCGGCGGTGCCATCGCCGCGATCCAGATCGTTGGCGCGCGCTTCGCGATGGATGCGCGGATGATTTCGGCCCTTTCGATTTTGCTCTGCGCGATGCCGGGACTCGCCTGTTACCGCATGAACACGGCGGTCTCGCGCGGGATGAAGGTGATGCGGCACGACATTTTCTCGCGCGGCGTGACGGAGACAATCGTCACTACCGCCGTCTTGCTTCTCGCGCTGCGCGTCGGATTTCGGACGCATGCGCCGGAAGTTGCAGCGATCGCGGGGACGGCCGCTTCCGGCGTGGTCGCCCTGCTGCTGGCGCGATCGCTTTTCGGTGGAATCCGCACGCGCGCCGAAACGATTCCGTTCCCGGCCGAAGCGCGCCGCTTGCTCGCGTTTTCCGCGCCGATCACCGCCTACGACCTGTTGAACGCGTTCATCGTTCGCATGGACGTGATCGTTCTCGGTTGTTTCATCGGGCGGGCGCCGGGGGTGACGCTCGCCGTCGTCGGCGTCTACGGCGCGGTCGTCGAAGTCGCGGGCGGATTGCGCAAAATGAATCAGGTGTTCAATCCAATTTTTGCTCCGCTCATCGCCGGGATGACCCGCGAGGGCGAGCAGCACGAGGCGGCTGCGGCATTCGCGCGCGTCGCGGAATGGATGTTGTGGGCTCTCTTCCCCCTCCTCGCCGCGATGGTGCTGGCCGGTCCGCTGATTCTCGGAATTTACGGAGCGAGTTTCCGGCAAGGCAGCACATGGCTCGTGATCGTGGCCGTGGCTTGTGCGACGAACGCATTCGTCGGCCTCGCCGAAACCGTGATCATGGTGCAGCGACCGCGCTTGAATCTTTGGAACTCGGCGGTGACCTGCGTCATCGCACTAATCGCCAACGTGTGGTTGATCCGCCGCTTTGGCGCGACGGGTGCGGCTTTCGGCATTCTGCTGCCGTACGTCCTCTTCGGATTTCTGCGCTACCGGACGCTGCGCTTCAGTTTCCAATGGGCGAACCCGTGGGCGAATTTTCTGCCGCCGACGATCGCCGCATCGCTGGCGAGCATCCCGGCCGCGGCGTGTCGACTGACCATGAATGAGCGTTCGGGCCAGCTCATCGGGGCCGCCGCGTTCGCCGCCGTGTACTTCGCCGCCTGGCGCTATCATCGCGCGCGAGCGCGTGGCTAGTCGGTCGGAAAGACGTTCCAGCTTTCGCGGAACCAGCGGATCACTTCGTTGTTATTCGGTTGGCGGCCGTTCGGCACGTCGTGCAACGACATGGTCCCCGCTTGTTCCTGCACCGTCCGAAGCCGGGTAGATGAAGGCGCCACGAATTTTTTAACGCCGAGCCGATCGAGCCAGCCGCTGATCCAAATGTCATCCATGTAAAATGCGGCGGGCGGCGCGCTTGAATAATCCCACAAGCGCTCATCGAAGAACCGCGGTTTCACAAGATAACTGCCGCACCCGGTAATGACGGCCACGGCGCGCGGCGACCGAAGCCGATTGCCATGGATCATTCTCGCATCGTGCCAGTCAAAGGTTTCCGGCATCGCCGCGCCGCGGAAACAGAGCGCGGCATCCGGCAATTGAGCGCTGTAATGCAGATAGCATTCGACCGCGTCGCGTGGATAAATCCGATCGTCATCCACCACCATGATCAGGGTGTCGGGCCGATCGCTCGCGAGCTCATCACGAATCACCGGAATGAATTTTGTGGCGGGCCCCCAGTCGCGCTCAGCCTGCAAGATCCGAACGGTCGGCAGTTCCGACAGAAACGCAGGGATCAGATAAGGCTGTTGCTCGCGCAAGGAATACGTCGGGATCGCGATCACGATTTCATCCGGCGGACGGGTTTGCGCGAGCAAACAGCGAAGCGTCGGCCGCAAGTTTGCGATCCGATCGGGCAGAGTCGAGAGCGAGACGATGATCCGACGTGTCTCGCTCACGGAACTGTCGGCCAGAGTTTGCCGAACGAACGCGACTTGTGCGCGACATTCGCGTCGGATTCGCAACTGGCGCACGATCCAGACGAAAAGTGCGGCCGGCGCAACAAAGGAAAGCAATCGGATCAGGAACATCGGCGGCAACTCGCGCCCCATGGTAGCGCGCTCTCCCGTGACCGCAGGCGACATCCCACTTGCACGGGACGGACAGTTAAAATAGGAACGGGGCGCAATTCAATCCGCAAAGAAAATCTTCCTGACTGGCGCGAGTTCCGGCATCGGCCGCGCGACCGCGACCGTGTTGCTGGAGCGTGGACACGAGGTGTGGGGGACGTCGCGCGACCCGCGGCGCTTGCCGGCGCACCCGAAGTTTCGTCCCGTCGTGCTGGACCTTACCGACCCGGAGTCCGTGCGCACTGCGTTCGCCGAGGCGCTCGCGGCCGCGGGCGGATTTGATGTGGTGATCAACAACGCCGGCGGCGGACATTTCGGCCCGGTCGAGACGCTCTCGCCGGAGCTTATGCAGGCTCAGTTTCAAACACTTGTCTTCGGGCAGCTCGAGCTCTGCCAGCTCGCGCTCGCCGCGATGCGAACGCGCGGACGCGGCCTGATCATCAACGTGACGTCGCTGGCCGCACGCCTGCCGGTGCCGTTTATGGGCGCCTACAACGCGGCGAAGGCGGCGATGGCCTCGCTCACGATGACGCTGCAGCTTGAGCTCGGGAGTTCGGAGATCACCGTGGTTGACCTGCAGCCGGGCGACATTCGAACTTCTTTCAATGATGCGATATCGAGAGCTGACGCCGACGGCACGTTGTATCGCGAGCGCGTTCGGAAAGCATGGCACGTCGTCGACCAGAACATGACGGCGGCCCCTCCCCCGGACCTCGTCGCGCACCGGATCGCCGGTGTTATCGAGAGCGATCGTCGCCCGCGACGGCTGACGGTGGGCGGCGCTCTCCAGGCGATCATCGCGCCGGCGATCTTCCGCGTCTTGCCCCAGAGCGTGCGGGTCTGGGGTTTGCGCAAATATTATCGGCTGTGATCACAAACGTTACTGACGCGCTCATTCTCGCGGCGGGCATCGGCTCGCGACTCACCATGGCGACAGGCGCGAACACGCCGAAGCCGCTGCTCGAAATCGCGGGACGACCGCTCATTTCGTATACGATCGACTCGCTCGCGCGCGCAGGGGTGCGCCGCTTCCATTTTGTGGTAGGCGCGAACGCCGACTCGCTCGTGCCGGCTCTGCGCGGTCTGATGCCCGCCGGTTTGGAGCTGAACGCAATTCCTAACTCCGCGTGGCAAAAGGCGAACGGCGTCTCCGTCTTGTGCGGTGAAGGCCGAGTGAAGCCGCCCTTCTTTCTCACCATGGCGGATCATCTGTTCGAGTTTTCGTTACTGGAGAAATTGCTCGCGCATGGAGAACCGTCCGTTCTCAACCTCGCAGTCGACCGCAAGATCGCGTTGGTTTTCGATCTCGACGATGCGATGAAAGTGCAGACGGACGGAGAGTTGGTGACCGGTATCGGGAAAGAGCTCGAGACTTATGACGCAGTCGATACCGGTGTCTTCCTCGCGTCCGAGAGCGTCTTCGATTATTTGCGCGCTGCGCAGCGGGACGGCGATTGCAGCCTTGCCGATGGCGTCCGCCTGATGGCCGCGGATCGTGCAGTGCGCGGGGTCGATATCGGCGAAGCCTGGTGGCAGGATGTCGATACCGCGGGAATGCTTGCGCAAGCGGAGTTAGAAGTAACTCGCCTAACGAGTCCTCGCCCGGAGGCGGTGGAAGCCGGCTTTGAGCGCCAGAGCTAGAGTTACCGCCGCCGCGGCAAGCAACAAGTGGATGATCCAAGCCGTTTGATTGACTACGGCAAGCAGGACGAAGAACAGGATCGCCACGTCCCTCTTTGTCACCTGCACGACCACGAAAGTGAACCTCTCGCCGAGCCCGGATTGTTGTAGAATTTCACGGTGACGAGGATACGCGAAATCCGTCCCAGCTCTTTCAAGGTCGGGCTCGGGCTGCACCGCGAGCCATACTTCGTTTCCCAAGATGAAAGCGGCGGCGACGATCGATTCGACGATGGAGAAGGTGGAACCGGTCCGCGCCAGCCCGTATCCGACACCCAGGACAAGCAGCAAACTCGCGACCGTGTCGCACCACAAGTCGAGCCGCCGCCCCGCCTCCGACGCAAGGTCTTTCGCACGCGCGATCTCCCCGTCGCAACCATCCACGATACTGTAGAGCTGAAAGAGCAAAGCCGCTGCGATCGAGCAGCCATATTCACCGCGCGAGAAGAGAAGCGCGCCCGCGATGGCGAGCGGAGTGATCGACCAGGTCCACGCGCTCGGCGTGATCGGAAACTTCAGAAGCCAGCGCGTGATGCGGCCGGAGATCGGCCGGTTGATGTTTCGCGAGACCCAGCCATCCTGCGGTTTGCCGCTCGGATTCGTTCGCGAAGCGCCTAAGCTCACCGGGAAACTTTTCAATCAGGAACAGACGTGGAATAACGCGGCCCCCAAGTGTCCGACTCCGGCATCACCCTGCAGCAGGTCCGCGATCGCGCCGCGTTGCGTACCTATATTGCGTTGCCACGACATCTTTACCGCGCGTATCCGCAGTGGGTACCGCCGATATATTCGGATGAATGGAAGTTTCATACCCCGGCACTGAATCCGGGATTGAAACGCGCGCTCGTTACGCGGGTCCTTGCGCTGCGCAGCGGCCGTGCTGTGGGGCGAATCATGGGGATCATCAACCAGCAACATAACGAGCAACAGCAGGAACGCACCGCGCGCTTCTTCAATCTCGATTGTGTTGATGATTCTTCTGTGTCGCATGCTTTGATCGCTTACGTCGAACAATGGGCGCGCGCAAACAGGATGGACCGGGTCATCGGGCCGTTCGGTTTCTCCGAAAAGGATCCACAGGGATTGCAGATCGAAGGGTTCGAACACTTGCCCGTAATCGCGGCACCTTCCAACCCTCCATTTCTACAAGGCTTGGTAGAACAAGAAGGTTACCGGAAGCTGCTTGATTGCGTTTCGTTTCGGTTGCCCATTACGCGCGACCTGCCGCCTCTCTACGAAAAAATAGCTCGGCGGGTCACTCGTGGCGGCCGGGTCACGCTCGTAGAGTTGTCGAGCAAGAAGGAGCTGAAGCCTTATGTCATTCCAACGCTAAGATTGGTGAACGAGACCTACGCCAACATTTTCGGATTCATCCAAATGTCGGAGGAAGAAATGAAGCAACTGGCGGCGCAGTATATGCCTGTTTTGGATGCGGATTTTGTTAAACTAGCTAAAGATGCGAACGGAGAACTGATCGGCTTCATCCTGGGTATTCCCGACATGAGCCTTGGCATCCAACGGGCGAAAGGGAGGCTTTGGCCCTTTGGCTTCCTGCATTTGCTGGCCGCTGCCCGCCGCACAAAGCAATTGAATCTCATGCTCGGCGCGGTCCGTGAAGACTTCCGAGGGTCGGGCGTTCACGTTTTACTGGGGAAGACCCTGATCGAGACAGCGAAAAAACGCGGGTTCGAAGTCCTGGACAGCCACCTCGTGCTCGAAAGCAATCGCGTAATGTGCTCCGAATACTTGAATTTCGGAGCGGAGGTTTACAAGAGGTTCCGGGTCTATCAAAAATCACTCGAAGGCGGTATGCCCGGTCCTGGCTGACCTAGTAGGGCGAAGCTTTATCAAAGTGCTCTGAGTGTAAGTCGTCTGGCGATCGCGTCCTGGCGGCAAAGCACGACCATAAGG
>JALYZW010000122.1 GCA_030945725.1 Verrucomicrobiota bacterium
GTCGTCTGCCGCGCGCGATAGAGCGCGACAATGATCGCGAGGCCGACCGCCACTTCTGCGGCCGCGACGGTGATGATGAAGAACACAAAGATTTGCGCGTTGTAATCCGGCAAGCCGTTCGGCTGCACGCGAAAGCGCGAGAAGGCGACAAGCGACAGATTCGCTGCGTTCAACATCAACTCCAGAGACATGAAGATGATGATGATGTTCCGCCGCAACATCACGCCGGCGAAACCGATCGTGAAAAGCAGACCGCTGACGAGAAGATAATGACCAAGCGTGACCATGGCTTAGCGCAGCTCGCGTTTGCTCAAGACGATCACGCCGATCGTGGCGACGAGCACCAGCACGCCGATGATCTGGAAGGGTAGGTTGTAGTCCGAAAACAGCAGAGCGCCGATGCTACGGACATCATCAATCCGTGCGGAATGAAGAGGTGGCATCGGCTGTCGGGCCACCGCGAGTCTTTCTACGACGAGGTAGATCTGCACAAAAAGCGCCAAGGCTACGGCCGAGCCGCCGACGAACGCGACGAGGTTAATTTTCCGGCGCTCTTCCATCCGAAGATCGAGCAGCATAATGATGAACAGGAACAGCACCATGACGGCGCCGGCATAAACCAAAATTTGAATGATCCCGATGAAAAAGGCATCGAGCGACAGGAACAGGGCCGCGAGCGCCATGAAGCACACGACCAGGCTGAGGGCGCTCGCGATGGGATTGCGATTGATGATTACGCCGGCGCCGAAACCGACCAGCAGCAGCGCGAAAAACCAGAAAAGAAATGGGGGCATTTCAGGAAATTGCGGAATGCCGAATGCGGACTGCGGAAGGATGAAGCAGCGCGGCGGCGGAGCGGCTAAATCGGCAATCCGCAATTCGATTTCCGCATTTCATTTCTTGTCGTTCCACTTCAGGACGAGGCCGTGCATCACTCCACCGATCTCGAGCAGCTTCTCTTTGTCGTGCACCATGTCGGCGCGCGTAAAACCGGTGATCGCGTAATCTTTTCGCAGATAGATCGCCTGCTCAGGGCAGACTTCTTCGCACATGCCGCAGTAAATGCAGCGGATCATGTCGATGTCGAATTCGTCCGGATATTTTTCCACTTTTACGAATTTGTCGTCCGCGGGCAGTTCACCCGGCACGATCTTGATCGCGCGCGGCGGACAAATGAATTCGCAGAGCTGGCAGGCGACGCAGCGGATGCGGCCCGAGACATCACGCACGAGCGCGGGCGCGCCGCGGTAATGCTCGGGGAGGCTCGCGTCCCATTTTTGCTCGGGATACTGCATCGTCACTTTCGTCCGGCCGAGAAGCATGTTCTTGAAATGCTTAAACGTAATCGCCATGCCGCCGAGGATGGCCGGCAGGTAGGCGCGCTCGCGCCAATTCAGCTTCGGGCGTGAAACGGTGATCGCCATGCGAGGAAGAATCAGGAAAGCAGGAAAGCAGGAAATGGAAAGACGAGCGGCGCCCCGATCCAACCTCTTCTTCCTACTTTCTTGCTTTCCTGATTCATTTTTAAACTTTCACGTAGGCGATGATGATCGCGGCGACGAAGATGTTCACGAGCGCGATTTCGAAAAAATAAATCCAGCCGAGCCGCATGAGCTGATCGTAGCGAAACCGCGGCAGCGTCCAGCGGACCCAGATGAAGATCAGCAGGAACACCACGACCTTGGCGAGGAAGGTCGCGATGTTAAACAGCCCCCCGGCGATGCCGCGCCAACCCGCGGCCGAGCCGTCGATCAGCGCCCAGTGGAAACCGCCGTTCCACGAGGGAATAGGCAGATGCCACCCGCCAAGAAACAATGTCACGATAATGGCCGAACCGGTGATCATCGCCGCGTATTCGCTGAGGAAAAAGAGAGCGAATTTCATCGATCCGTATTCCGTGTGGTAGCCTGCCACGAGTTCCGTTTCCGCTTCTGGAAGATCAAAGGGCAGTCGGTTCGTCTCGGCGAAAATCGCCACCGTAAAGACGGCAAACGAAATCACCATCGGAATCGCGAACAGCCATTTCCCGACGTTCGTCCAGTCGCCGATAAAGGGCGCGATCATCCAGCCGTGCTCGATCTGGTAGCGAACGATTTCGGTTAACCGCAGCTGGCCGACGAGCAGGAAAATCGGCACGACGGCCAAACCTAACGAGAGCTCGTAGGAAAGCATCTGCGAACTGGAGCGCACGCCGCCGAGGAACGAATATTTCGAGTTCGACGACCAGCCGGCGATGACGATGCCGTAGACGCCGAGCGAGGCGATCGCGAAGATGAAAAGCACGCCGACGTTGATATCGGCGATGACCATCGGCACCCCGAGCAAGGTGCTGCCGAACGGCACGACCGCGAATGTCGTGATCGCGGGGATGAGCGTGAGCGCAGGCGCCAGCCAGTAGTAGAATTTGTTCACGTGCGCCGGCGTGAAATCCTCTTTCAAGAGGAATTTCATCGTGTCGGCGATCGGCTGGAACAGCCCGGCAGGCCCGACGCGATTTGGCCCGAGTCGGTCCTGAATCAGCGCACTAACGCGTCGCTCCGCATAGACGCTGTAGGAAACCATCGGCAGGATCACCACGAAGATGATGCCGACGATTTTCAGCAACGAGATGCCGATGTAGGTGAAGTCCATTCGTATCGTTAGGCCGCCTTCGTCGCCGGCAGCCTTCGCGCGGTCATCCCGAGCGAAGTCGAGGGACACCGTGAAATCAGCCATCCGTTCCGCCACGGGGTCCCTCGACTTCGCTGCGTTCCGCTCGGGATGACGGGAATTTTCATTGCGCGCGCTCCGCCACGCGATCGGCCTCAGGTTTTCTCATTACGTCCTTCGCCGGTTCGTCCGGCGGAGCAGGCGAGCGAGTGGCCTCCATTACTTGGACGCCGAGGTCGCCGATCTTGCTCAGGTTTAATCCTGAAAACGGTGGAATCGATTCGCTCATCTGGCGAAAGACGTCCTCGATCGTGTAGATGCCGTTGCGCCCGGAATGTTCCTGGATCAGATCGCGCAAGATCTCCCAATCGTCCCGCGCTTGACCGGGGCCGCGGACGGCGCGGTTCAGTCGCTGAAGCCTTCCTTTGCCGTTGATCATCGATCCGCGTTTTTCGGCAAAGCCAAGTGACGGGAGTACAACCGTCGCCGCGTCGGTCGCTCTGTTCGCGAGGATGTTCATCGCGATGAAGGAGGGCAAGGCAGTCAGCTGCGTTGGGTTCAATCCGATCTCGGTCGGGTCTTCGCCGAGCGCGATCAGCCCCTTGATATGACCCGAGATGACGCCGTTTACGATGTCGCGCAAGCGCGCGCCGGGTTCGCTCGTTAGGCCAAGAATGAGCTTCGCGCCGTTCGTATTCGGATTGCGATCGGGGCTGAGCAGAATGTCGTCGCCTTCGCCCCAGCGCGGCACAATATCGATCCATCCAGTGCCGAGAGTACGGGCCAGCTCTGCGGTCAGCCACAGCTCTTCGTTCGTCATTCGCCCGGACGCGATGATGGCGATCTCCCAGCCATTAAAGTGTTTCAGCTGGGCCGAGGCGTGCGTGATGGCCACCTTCCATTCAGCCGGAATGAGCTGATCGCCCGAGAAGATTTCCGGCTGCAATAGCCGCTTCTCGGAATGCAGATAATCGAAATTGAGCCGGCCGTAGTCGCACATCCAGGAGGAATTCACCGCGTCGTTTTCGCGCGGCGTCTGGCGATGAATCACGTCCTCCCGCGCGCCGATCAGTGTGTTGCAACCGGTCGCGCAACTCGTGCAAAAACTCTTCGTTTCCTTCAGGAACCAGACGCGCATCTTGAACCGAAAGTCCGACGAGGTCAGCGCGCCAACGGGACAGATGTCGACCGTGTTGAGCGAATAATTATTTTCCAGCCGCTTGCCCGGATGCGCGGTGAGGACGCTGTGACTGCCGCGATCGATGAAGCCGAGCACGTCGTCCTTCGCGATCTCCTGGCAGAAGCGCACGCAACGCGAGCAAAGAATGCAGCGCTCGTCGTCGAGCGTGACGCGCGGGCCCAGCTCCACGTTCTTCGGTTTCTTCACCTTGTTCTCGAGGAACCGGGAGTCGGCTCGCCCGTATTCGACGCTGAATTCCTGGAGACGACATTCGCCAGCCTGATCGCAGATCGGGCAATCGAGCGGGTGATTGATCAACAGGAATTCCATCACGCCCTTCCGGCAATCCTGCGCGAGCGGTGAGTCCGTGCGAACGCCCATCCCTTCGCTGACATCCTGCGCGCACGAGATTTGCGGTCGCGGCATCCAGTTGATAATCGGCTTGCCATCCGGGCCCAGTTCTGGCTTCCGATCGGGGCCCATTTTCGGCAGTCCCATTTCGATCAGGCACATGCGGCAGTTCCCCGGCGAACTGAGCTTCTTGTGATAGCAATAACGCGGCACGTAGCTACCGGCCTGCTCGCACGCCTCGATCACGCGCGTGCCTTTCGGGAACTGATGCCAGACGTCGTTGATCTGGACGTTCAACATCTGCGGCGCTGAAGGTAGCGAGGCTGCGGACATGGTGAATTAGGAAAACAGGAAAGCAGGAATTTTAGGCGAGAAAGTCAGGAGCTTGCTCGCGGTCGCGCTGCTCGCGGCAGAAGCGTTTAATCGTCAGCGGGGCGGCAGCGAAATTCAGGAGAAGCCCGTCCTCCAGGTTTGTTGCCTTCAGATAACTACGGCCAATCGCGAAGTGAATGTCTTCAAGTGTGGAGACCGCCTTGAGTTCGATGATTAGACTGTTCTCGACCAGGAAATCGAGCCGGTGTTCTCCGATCTGATGGTCTTTATAAAATAGTGGGATGGTCGGCTGGCGAACGAATTGAATCCCGCTGAGCGCGAACTCGACCGGGAGCGCTTGTTCGTAAACGGACTCTAAGAACCCGGGGCCAAGTTCGCGATGGACGCGAATCGCTGCGCCGATAACGCGGCTCGAGAGGTCTTCATTCCGCAATCCCTTTCCTGCTTTCTTGCTTTCCTGATTCATCATTAGATCGTTCCAGCCGCGCCGGCTTTTTCCCAGCCCGGATCGTGCGCCAGAGACACGGTCGGAATTTCATTTTCAGCGATCAGTTCACCCGGCGTGTATTCCGGTGGAAGCGGGGGCGGCTGTGGTTTCTGGGCGCGCGTAGCAAACTCGTCTTTGAATTTGTCGACGAAACTTTGCGTCGGCCACGCGCAGGCTTCCCCGAAGGCGCAGATGGTGCGGCCGGCGATCTTGTCCGCAACGTCTTTCAAGGTTTGCGGATCCTCGACCACGCCGCCGCCGGCCAGCATGCGGTCGGTGATTTTCTTCATCCAAAGCGAACCTTCCCGACAGGGCGTGCACTGGCCACAACTCTCGTGCGCGTAAAATTCGTTGAGATTGTTCAGCGTCCAAAGCATGTCGCGCGAATCATCGAGCACGATGACGCCGCCGGACCCGGCCATCGAACCGGCCTGCGCGAGCGAATCAAAATCCATCGGGATTTCGAACAAGGAGACTTCGGCGTCCTTCAATTTGAAGCGTTCGTCCGCGCGCAAAACTTTCGCGGAGCTGCCGCCCGGAATTACCGCCTTGACCTGCCGTCCGTAACGCGGGCCTCCGGCCATGTCGTAAATCAGCTGACCCATCGTCACAGCGCCCACTTCGATCTCGAAGTAGCCCGGGCGCTGCACGTCTCCACTCACACAAACGATGCGCGTGCCGGTATTGTTAGGCCGACCGAGCCGCGCGTACTCCGCGCCGCCCATCGCGATGATGTGCTTCACGTGGCACAAGGTCTCCACGTTGTTCACGATCGTCGGTGACATCCACAGTCCAAGCACCGCCGGGAAGTAAGGCGGCTTGATCCGCGGATAAGCCCGCTTGCCCTCGAGCGACTCGATTAGGCCGGTCTCTTCGCCGCAAATGTAGGCGCCCGCCCCGCGATGGATGTAGATCTCGCAGTCGAATCCGGCGCCGAGAATGTTCTGGCCTAACAAGTTCTTCCCGCGCGCTTCTTCGATTGCTCGTTCGAGGATTTTCGCGCCTTCCGGAAATTCGCCGCGGATATAGAGGTAGGCCGTCTTAACCCCGAGGGCGAAAGCGGAGATTAACATTCCCTCGATCAGCTGATGCGGATCCTGGTGGATGATGTAGCGATCCTTGAACGTGCCCGGCTCCGATTCGTCCGCGTTACAAATGAGGTAGACGGGCTTCTTCTCGTCCGCCTTGATGAAGCTCCACTTCACTCCGCACGGAAAACCCGCCCCGCCGCGACCCCGCAATCCAGAGGTCTTCACTTCGTTCACGATTTCGGCGCGCGACATCGTGATCGCTTTTTTCAGCTGTTCGTAGCCGCCGTCCCGTAAGTAACAGTCGATGTCGGTCGCCCAATCCGAGCGGCCGATGTTTTTAAAGATCAGGCGGTGTTCAAGCGGATGGGGTGGTGGCGCTACAGCCGGTAGCGAAGTGTTCTGCAAAAGCCCGCTCGCAAATTCCGGTCGCACGTTTTCGACCAGGTCATCCTGCACCATGCAAACCGGTGCCGTTCCGCAACTGGCGAGGCACTCCACGAACTCGACGCTGTATTCCCCGTCATCGCTGACCTGAACCGGATTGTGCATGCCGTTGTGATCGACCTTGCTTTCGATGCCCCCGGCGACGCGCGTGTTTTCCATCAGCTGGTAACTGCCCGCCATCGCGCAGCTCAAAGTTCGGCAAATGCGGATGTGCTTTTTGCCGGCGGGCGCCTGGCGATACATCGGATAGAACGTGACCAGCTCGAGGATGTTGATCGGCTGGAGTTCGAGCTTCGCCGCGATCCAATTGACGCCTTCGTCGCTGATGAAACCGAAATACTCCTGCCAGAGATGTAACAGCGGCATCGACGCGCTCCGCTTGTGCTCGGGCGGGTAATGACTGATCGCGACGTCCATTCGCCGTTCGAGTTCGGCCGGAATGGAAACCGGATCGGCGGCGGTAGTCGTCGTCGTGGCCACAGAGGCGATGGGTTATTCGGACAGCGTGCTGTCCTTCGACTGCAGCCGGTCGTCGCGAAAGACGAGCGTCACGAGGTCTTTGCCCTGCTGATAAAGGTAGACAGTTTTCTTTGAGATCACCCAGTCCTTGCTGTCGATCGAACTGGGCGTCCCGAGAATCGATTCCACCTGTTTTTTCGACATCCCTTCCGTCACTTCGTCGACGTTGGCTTTGCGGATGCGTTTTCCTCCGGTGCAACCTTCAATCGCCAGCGCGATCATCGCACAGCCGATGGCGAGATGAGGGAACGGCGCGAACGCCTTTTTCCGGAGCGGCCGCGTCATTTGCGGTCGAGATTCGTATCCTTTTCGTTGACCTCGTCGTTCTTGAAAGTGATCAACGCAAACTTCTTGCCCTCTTCATACCGGTAGGTCGTCTTTGCAAAAATGATCATGTCCTTCCGCTCCACGGTCGTCGGCTTGCCGAGCACGGTTTCCACCTGCGCCTTGCTCATGCCCTCGACCACCTGGTCGTAGTTTGCGCGGGTCAATTTTGACCCGCCGAGCTTGTCGCACGCCCCAATACAGAAGAGCGCGAATGCGGCAAACAAGACGAAAAAGGAACGTAAAACGGTTGTTTTCATAAGCGAATTCACCTGTCGCATTCGCCCATCACGAAGTCCAGACTGCCGAGGATCGCGACCACATCACTGAGCGACGAACCGGGCAGTAATTCGGGCAGGATGCTGAGGTTCACGAACGAGGGCGAGCGGATCTTCAGCCGGTGCGGCACGCCGCCGCCTTTGCTGTTGATGTAAAAGCCGAGTTCACCTTTTGGATTTTCGGCCGCGAAATAAACTTCGCCGACCGGTGCATCGAGCCCCTCCGTGACGACGATGAAGTGGTGGATTAATTCTTCCATCTTCGTCATCACCCGGGATTTGGGTGGCAGCGAATTTTTCCAATCAACGACGTTGATCGGACCAGCCGGCAGTCTCTCGATCACCTGACGCAAAATGCGGACGCTTTGCCGCATTTCTTCGATGCGGACCAAATATCGATCGTAGGAGTCGCCTGCGGTGCCGATCGCGACGTCGAAATCGTATTGCTCGTAATCGAGGTAGGGATGTTCTCGGCGGAGATCATGGTCCACTCCGCTCCCGCGCAGGTTCGGCCCGGACAACGCGTAGGCGATCGCACGCTCGCGCGGAATAACGCCGACATCGCGCGTCCGGTCGACGAAGATGCGGTTTCGCGTCAGCAGTTTATCGACTTCGTCGAGCTGCGGGATGAACTTATCGAGGAACGTCTCCAGCTGCGGAATGAATGCCGGCGGCAGATCGCGGATCTGGCCGCCGACGCGTGTGTAGGAAGTGGTGAAGCGCGCGCCGGTTAGCAGTTCGCACAAATTATAGATCTGTTCGCGCTGCTCAAAGGTGTAGAGGAAAACGGTCATCGCGCCGAGGTCGAGCGACATCGCGCCCAGTCCCATTAGGTGCGCGGAAATCCGGGCGAGCTCGCAGCAGATGACCCGGATCGCTTTTCCGCGCGGCGGAATTTCCCAGCCCATCAATTTTTCGACCGCGAGCGCGTAGGCGACATTGTTCGCGAGCGGCGCGAGGTAATCGAGCCGATCGGTGTAAGGCACAAACTGGTTGTACTGCATGTTCTCCGCGATCTTTTCGTCGCCCCGGTGGAGGAAACCGATGTCAGGCGTGGCTTTGACGATCGTTTCGCCGTCCAGTTCCAGCACGAGTCGCAGAACGCCGTGCGTGGCGGGATGCGACGGGCCCATGTTGAGCACCATCTTTTCGCCGATGTCGTCCGTCGGTTTTCGCAGCTGCGCATCCGCCGCGACGACGCGCGTGACCGCGTCCGGGGATTCGATTTCGCGAGTGGTGAAAGCCATAGGACGGACGTGCGATTATGCTCGCGAGTGGCAATCGGCGCGCAAGGCGAATCTGCGCGCGGCGGCGGCGCGCGTTCGTTCCATGCGTCATCCCGAGCGCAGTCGAGGGACCCCGTGGCCACTCGATTGTTACGTCACGGGATTCCTCGACTTCGCTCGGAATGACGGGTTTAGTCGGAAGCGATGAGGGGCAAAATCGCGCTGCTTTTCGCCGGCCAAGGCGCCCAGGAAGTCGGGATGGGCCAGGAT
>JALYZW010000133.1 GCA_030945725.1 Verrucomicrobiota bacterium
CATCGACGCACCGCGGGCAGGCGAGGTTTACAACATCGGCGGCAGTCGCCACAGCAACTGTTCAATGCTGGAAGCGATCGGGCTGTGCGAAGAAATCAGCGGCCGGAAGCTGACCTGGAAATACGAAGAGGATAACCGGATCGGCGACCACATTTGGTGGATCAGCGACGTACGGAAATTTCAGGCGCACTATCCGGCCTGGAAATTCCGTTATGGATTGCGCGAAATCCTGGAAGAGATCCATCGCGCCGTGGTTGAGACGCGCGAAGCGGCCTAACGACTAGTACTCTTCGCCCTGGTCAATCGAGGCGGTCGCCTTGGCGGCGGCCCGGTCTTCGATCCCGTAGACGTGGAACATGACCGCGATCCAGTAGATCGGTAAGAGCAGCAGCGCGAACCCGGCGGTGCCGGTGGCGGCGAGGAGCGCGAGGGCCACGGCGATCGGCGTTCCGACGAAGATCAGCAGAAAGCCGATCAGCTTGTAGCCCTTGTAAACGTGTCCGAGACCGGGCACGACGCTGAGCAGAACCGCGACCGCGTCGCTGGCCTGCCCTTCCGCCATTTCCGGCTTGCTCGCAGTGGCAGTGGCTTGCGGTTCGTTGCTTGCCGCGGGTGGCTTTGGGTTGTCGGTATATTCCACGGTTCGTTCCTCCGGCGAGCGCAAGTCCCCGCACGGTCACAAGCCGCGGGAATTTCGTCAAACAAAGTCAGCGGCCTTTTCACCTTTGGGCTTGTCGTCGGCGGGCGCCGTCAAAGAAGGTGGCACCCATGAACGTCACTACGACTTCCCGCCTCGCGATTATCCTCGCCGTCATCGCGCTCCTCTTGCTGGTGGTCGCAGAAGGACTCAACGTCGCGCACGGAAAGCGGGTGGATGTGTTCCACGCCCTCTTCGGCCTCGGCATGCTCGCGTTTACGATCTCGCTCGTTGGGCGCGGCACACACGGCCGGTAAGGAATGTCAGCCCTTCACGATCTCGTCGTCTATCTGGACGAGTTTCTGCGTTGTCGCGAAATCGAAGACTACGAGCGTGCGCTGAACGGATTGCAGATCGAAAATTCCGGGCGCGTTCGACGCATCGCGGCGGCGGTCGATGCTTCTACCGCCGCGCTGCGGATCGCAGCCGAGCATGAAGTCGATTTCCTGATTGTGCATCACGGCTTGTTCTGGCCAGGTCTGCAGCCGATCACGTCGGCTTTTTATCGCACGGTGAAATGCGCGTTCGATGGAGACATCGCTGTCTACAGCGCGCATCTCCCGCTCGATCTGCATCCGGTCGTCGGGAACAACGCGCTGCTGGTGCGCGCGCTGCGGCTCGAAGACGCCCGGCCGTTGGCCGCAAAGAAAGGGCCGCCCGTCGGCTTGGAGATCGCCGCTTGCATCGGCCGCGAAGATTTGATCGCGCGTCTCCAGCACTCGTTAGGCGGCGAAGTGAAAACGTTCGCGCATGGGCCCGAACAAAGCTCGCGCATCGCGGTCGTAGCCGGCGCCGCCGGCTCCGAGATTTACGACATCGCGCGACTCGGCATCGACACCTTCATCACCGGCGAAGCGCCGCACTGGGCGGCGGTCGCCGCGCGTGAACTTGGAATGAACCTGCTCCTCGGCGGACACTACGCGACCGAGACTTTCGGCGTGAAAGCGCTCGCCGCGCACGTCGCCGAACGCCTCGGGTTGCCGTGGGAGTTTATCGATCTGCCGACTGGCTTGTAAAGCGACGCTGGGAGTAGGCGGGCAAATTTTCCTTTCGCGCATCGCGCGCGCGTTCTATGTCCGTCCGTGGCGTCCGCCGGAAATGAACGGGTCAGCGCGCGGGCGACCGGGGTCGTCGGCATCGCGATTTTTTTCAGCCGCATTCTCGGCCTGATCCGCGAAATGATTTTCGCGTCGCTCTTCGGAGCTTCGCGGAACATGGACGCGTTCCTGACCGCTTTCCGCGCGCCGAACATGCTGCGCGATCTCTTCGCGGAAGGCGCGCTCTCGACCGCTTTCGTGACGACCTTCTCGCGCCGCATCGCGACCGAAGGCGATCAATCCGCATGGAAACTGGCCAGCAAAGTCGCCACGCTCACGATCGTGGCGATGAGCGCGGTGACGCTGCTCGGAATCGTCTTCGCGCCGTTCCTGATCAAAATCCTCGCGCCCGGATTCGTGCCCGAAAAAGCGGCGCTCACCATCGAGCTCACGCGGATCATGTTCCCGTTCATCCTGCTCGTTTCGCTCGCCGCGCTGGCCATGGGAATGCTGAACGCGAAGGACGTCTTCGGCATGCCGGCGATGGCGTCGAGCTTCTTCAATCTTGGCTCGATCATCGGCGGCGTGGCGCTCTGTTACTGGCTCGATCCGCAGGCGGACTGGCGTCATCCGCACTTCGGCGAACGCGGGCTGATCGGCCTTTCGATCGCGACTTTGATCGGCGGATTCCTGCAATTGATCGTGCAGTTTCCGGCGCTGCATCGCGTCGGGTTTCGATTCCGCCCGAACTTCTTGTGGCGTGATCCTGGCGTCCGCACCGTCCTCGTCCTGATGGGGCCGGCGACGATCGCCGCGAGCGCCGTCCAGGTGAACGTCGCGATCAATAGCGGCTTCGCTTCTGCGCTTGGCGATGGACCGATGACCTGGCTGAACATCGCGTTTCGTCTCATGCAATTGCCGCTCGGAATTTTCGGGGTCGCGATCGCGACGGTGACCTTGCCGCTCGTCTCGCGGAGTGCGGCGCGCGGCAACAAAGAGGAATTCCGCGGCGCGCTCGCGCACGCACTTCGGCTGGTGATGTTACTGACGATTCCGTCCGCGATTGGCCTGATCATCCTGGCGGAGCCGATCATCAGCCTGATCTACGAGCACGGCCGCTTTACCGCGGACGCGACGTTTCAGACGGCCGGCGCCTTACGATTCTACGCCATCGGACTCGTCGGCTACTCGGCCGTGAAAGTTTTGGCGCCCGCCTTTTATGCGCTCGATAAACGCCATCTGCCGATGCTGGTCAGCATGTTCTCGATCGCAGTGAATTTTTGCCTGAACTGGTTCCTGACCTTCCACCTGAAGCTCGGACATCGCGGGCTGGCGTTGTCGACCAGCCTGGTCGCGATCACAAATTTCCTACTCCTCTATGTGATGATGCGGCGCTACGCCGGCCGACTGGAAACGCGCGCCATGTTGACGACCCTGGGCAAGTTGCTCGTCGCGGGTGCGCTCCTTGCGGCGGTGTGTTGGTTCGCGCAACGCTTCATCATCTCCGCCGGCGTCGGCGCGACGACTTGGCGGAAACTTTTCGGCGTGAGCGTTACCATCGCGATCGGGGGCGCGGTTTTCTTCGGGGCGGCTTATCTGTTACACGTGGCGGAACTGCGAGATGTTACGGCATTGGTGCGGCGGAAGCTCGGGCGATAATCGACGCGCCAATGAAAGTGCACACGATCGCGTCGTCGTCCTCCCGAGTCGCGCAGACGGCGGGGGACCTCGCAAAAGCACGATGTTGTTCGCGAGTGGTGAGGCAGCAACGAAGTCGTGGGTGATTGCTGCCGTGCGACATCGCGAACGCGCCATTTGAATGGGCGAGGTTCCTCGCCGTCTTCGCGGTTCGGGATGACGTCGAGGAGAAGGTGGAGGTGATCGCGCGACTGATTTGCGGATGACCGTTCGCATGACCACGCCCGTCATCCTGAGTCGCGCAGACGGCGAAGGACCTCGCAAAAGCACGATGTCGTTCGCGAGTGGTGAGGCGGCAACGAAGTCGTGGGGTGATTGCTGCCCTGCCACATCGCGAACGCGCCATTTGAATGGGCGAGGTCCCTCACCGTCTTCGCGGTTCGGGATGACGGTGAGGATGCGCGCAGCATCCGTCTCGAAGCACCAGTTGCCCGCGCGCCACTCAATCGAGCGCCTGCGCGAGATCTTCCGCAAGATCGTCGGCGTTCTCGAGGCCGATCGATAATCGCAACAAGCCTTGCGGGGTGCGCGGGTCCTCGCCTTTCACGGACGCGCGATGCTCGATCAGACTTTCCACGCCGCCCAAGCTGGTCGCCTGGATAAAGATTTTCACCTTCCCGGCGACGCGCAACGCGGCTTCGCGCCCGCCTTTCACCTCGAACGAAAGCATCCCTCCGAACGCGCTCATTTGTCGCGCCGCAACCGCGGGACCGTGATCGCCCGCGAGGCCCGGATAATGAACGGCTTCCACGTCCGGATGCCCAGCTAGAAATTGCGCGACGGCAGCGGCATTCTCAGAATGGGCGCGCATCCGCCATGGAAGCGTGCGAATCCCGCGCGCCACAAGCCAGCAATCGAATGGCGAAGGCACCGCGCCGCCCGTGCCTTGAATCTCGCGGACGCGCTCGAAGAGTTCGCTCGGTCGAAGCGCGATCACCGCGCCGCCGGTGACGTCGCAATGGCCGCCGAGATATTTCGTGGTCGAATGCACGATGAGGTCGGCGCCGAGCGCGAAAGGCCGTTGGATGATCGGCGACCAGGTGTTATCGCAAACGCAGAGCGCGCCGGCCGCGCGAGCGAGCCCGGCGACCGCCGCGATATCTGTGATCTTCAGCAACGGATTCGACGGCGTCTCGATCCAGACGATTTTGGTTTTCGGGCGCAGCGCCCGCTCGGCCTCCGCGAGGTCGCTCATGTCAACGAAAGTGACCTTAAGGCCCCATCGGACGAAGACATCCCGAAGGAGCTTGCCGGTGCCGTGATAGGTATCGGCCGCCGCGACCACGTGGTCGCCGGGCGCGAGCGCCTGCATGATTGCCATGGTCGCGGCGAGGCCTGATCCGAACGCCGCCGCATCCGCCCCGCCTTCGAGCGCGGCGAGTGCGCGCTCCAGCGCCGCCCGCGTCGGATTGTGACTGCGCGAGTAGACATATCCGTGCGGATACTCCCCGGCCGGGTCGCGCGCGAACGTGGTCGATAGATGAATTGGCGACGAGACGGCGCCCGTCGCGACGTCGACCTCCTGCCCGGCGTGGACGGCGATCGTTTCAATTTTCATCGGCGAAGCGGGGACGGCTCGGGCATCGTAGCGCGCGCTTTCGATTTGACGCAGCGAAATTGCAGGCGCAAATACGAGTTTCTCGCGCACCGGCGTGCGCGCGTCCCGCCATGAATTTGAATTCCGCGCTGAACATTTACGACGATCCGACGTTTCGGATGGCCTGCGAACAGTTCGGCGTGATCGCCGATTACCTGCAGATCGATAAAAACGATCGAGACCGGCTCATGCTGCCGAAGCGTGCCTTCGCCGTCACGCTGCCGGTGCACATGGACGATGGCAGCACGCAGACGTTTCAGGGTTATCGCGTGCAACATCACCTCACGCTCGGT
>JALYZW010000203.1 GCA_030945725.1 Verrucomicrobiota bacterium
GGCATGGGCGGAGACAAATCGCTGCACATCGGCGGCGATCTGAGCACCCAAACGGACTTCATCGTCACCGTCAGCTTTGGCGGCCAGTACGTTGGTGCGACCGACGTTTCATTCAAGATTTTCGACATCGACGAAGGCAACGACCATGACCGGATCATCAACAATTACGCGACCGCGGCCAACGGACTGACAAGCGTCGCTCCCACGATTTCGGACCTGGGAAGCACGGTTCAGCTCACGGGTAGTGGACTGGGGCAGGTCCTGACGGGATATGGCGCGTCCCCGGACGCGGGTGTCGACTCCGCTAACGGAAACGCGACCATCTCTTTCGGCAGTACCTCAATCCAGAGTTTCACTTTCGATTTCAAAAACACTTCCGGGCCGCCGCGTTTCCAGGACATCGGACTGTTCGACCTGAACTTTACGCCCGTGCCGGAGATGAACCCGGCCTGGCTGGCCGGCTTGTCGTGCCTCGCCGCGGGATTTCTCATTCTGCGACACAATGCGCGAGTCCGAAAGTAGCGACTGCCGGGGAAACGTGCGCGTGCTTGCGCAGCGCGAGTTTCTCGTCCGCTGGGCCCGCCGGCTGGCTTGCCTCGCGATGGTCGGCGCGCTGGGATATGGCGCCGTCTGCGGTTACGGCGCGTGGCGCGAGAAGCACCTCGAAAAGCAAGCGCAGGCTTTCGCCGCGCGCGGGGATGTCGCCAGCGCTGTGCTCGTGGCGCGCCGCGTTCTCGCCTTAGACCAGGGCAATGTGACTGCGATGCGCGTGATCGCCGACATGGCTGAACGCGCGCGCAGCGCCGAAGCGGTCACCTGGCGGAAAGCCGTCGCGGCGGCCGAGCCGAACGCAGCGAACAATCTCGCGCTCGCTTCCACCGCGCTCAGTTGCAATCAAATCACGCTGGCCGCGCATGCGATCGAAAAAATCACCGGCTCAGCCCGCGATGGCGCACGCTATCACGAGATCGCCGGCGCGGTCGCGCTCGCAGAAAAGCACTTCGCGCAAGCGGAACAACACTTCGCCGCCGCGCACGAGCTGCAGCCGGACAACCACGCGACGGCGCTCAACCTCGCGATCGTCCGGTTAACAGCCAGCAATGGTGCGGACAGCGCCGCAGAAGGCGCTCGAACAAATCTGCGGCGGCTCGCGACTGAATCGGACGTGCGGGTTGCAGCGCTCCGGGCGCTGACCGCCGATGCCCTCGTGCACGACCATCGGAGTGACGCGGCGCGATGGGCGGCGCAGTTGATTTCGCATTCAAGTGACACTGTCTCGGATCGTCTCCTGTTACTCGAAGCCACGCTCGGCACGGACGCCGGTCTGGAAGCACTGCGCGGCGTCCAGACAGTCGCGGCTGCGTCCGCGCCGGCTGCGGCTGAGTTGATCACCTGGCTAAACCGGCGTGAACTGGCGCAACAGGCGCTTGCCTGGAGCGCGACCCTGCCGGCGCAAGTTCGCGATGCGCAACCGGTCCCGCTCGCGATCGCCGAATCACTGAGCTGCACGCGCGATTGGAAGGCGCTCGCAGAATTTGTCTCCGGAAAAAACTGGCGCGAACAGGAGCCGCTGCGGCTCGCGATCGAAAGCCACGCACTCGGTCACTCGGGAGCGGGAGACGCCGTCGTCGGCGAAGCCAATACACTTTGGCGCGCGGCGTTGAAAGCAGCCGGGGGACGCGCGGACCAGCTCGCGGTGATCGCGGAACTCGAGGCGGGCTGGGGTTACTCCAACCGCGCGGAGGAAGCGTGGTGGGCGATCGCGAACGGCAAGACGAATCCGCAGGATGCGCTCGCCGCGCTCGAACATTATTACAAAAGCGCACTCGATACGCGCGGCCTGCTCCGCGTGGCGAAACGCGCGCTCGAGTTGAACCCAAACGACTTCGTCGCCGCGAACAACTGCGCCAGCCTCGGGCTACTGCTCCACTCGGATAATTCTTCGCGCCGCCTCGCGGCCAGGTTGCATGAGCAGCATCCGAGCGACGTCGCCCTCGCGGCCACTTATGCGTTTGCCTTGCACACCGAGGGAAAGACGGCCGAGGGACTGCAGATCATCAGCGGGTTCGGCGATGCGCAGCTCCAGGTCCCGGCGCTAGCCGCTTATTATGTCGTGATGTTGGTCGCGCATGGGGAAACGGAGCGCGCCCGCACATTCTTGCCCGCGGCGAAGAAAGCCGCGCTGCTGCCGGAAGAAAAACGAATGCTCTCCGACGCGAGCGAGAAGTTGGTCAGCGAGGTGGGATCGCCCTCCTTGCCGCAATCGACCCTCCTCGCGAAACAGGCCCACTAAGGGGCGCGTGGATTCCCTTTATCCGCCCGTCGCAAAGCCGGGGTAAAGCGTCATCCCGCCATCCACGAAAAGCGTCGTCCCGGTCACGTAATCCGATGCATCGGACGCGAGCCAGACGGCCGCGCGCGCGATATCTTCCGGCACGCCGACGCGTCCGTCCGGGATCAGTTTGAGCAACTCGCTTTCGGCCGCCGCCGTCTCCCAGGCATCGCGATTGATCGGGGTCTTGATCGCGCCCGGCGCGATGCTATTCACGCGAATTTTCTTCGGCGCGAGCTCCTGCGCCATGCTTTTCATGAGCTGCATGATGCCACCTTTCGAGGCGGCGTAGTTCACGTGGCCTCCCCATGGAATCACCTCGTGCACGGAACTCATGCAGATGATTTTTCCGGCCGCGCTCGACACGTTCGGCACGACGCCGCGCCGCAGAAATTCTCGCACTGCTTCGCGCGCGCAAAGAAACTGGCCGGTCAGGTTCACGCTAATGACCGTCTCCCACTGTTTCAGCGTCATTTCGTGGAAGGCCGCGTCCTGCTGCAAGCCGGCGTTGTTAATCAGGATGTCGATCGTCCCAAAGCGTTTCACTGCGGCCGCGAACATTGTTTGCACAGCCTCTTCGCGACTCACGTCCGCCTGCACGGCGAACGCCTCGCCGCCCCCATCCACGATCTGTTTGACCACGCGCTCGGCCTCGGCCGCGTCGGATCGATAATTCACCGCCACGGCCGCGCCGGCCGCACCGAGCGCGAGCGCACATGCTTCGCCAATCCCGGAGCTGGCGCCGGTCACGAGCGCCTTTTGGTTCTGCAGCGGCTTCTGCGAATCATCGTTCATGGGAGGGACTTGACGTGCATTTTCGCGCTCGTCAAAGCCGCCGAAATACGGTGCGCAAGTGTGTCGCGAAAGGCATGGAACTAGCTGAATCACACCTGGGTTTGAGCGCGACCTGAAGATGCGATTAGCAACCGAAATTCAGGCCAACGACGAGTCACATCGTCTCGGCGCGCCGACTGGAAAACCCGATCGCAAACCCCCTCCCCTCACCACCGATGAAAACACTGTTCACTCAGCAAAAAACGGCGCGACTGAAAGCGCGAAATATTCTGCGCTTGTTACCCGGGCTACGAATGATGCGGTTCGGGATTGGAATGTAAGGACCGGGCAACTCGCCTGGCCGGAGGGGTTCGATCGCCTGCTCGGATACGAGTCGACTGCGGACGCGCAGACGATCGGCTTCTGGCAGGCGCAAATTCACCCGCAAGATCGCGCGGCCATCGCGGGAAGCATTCGCGATGCGCTCGCCAGCGACGCAGACCATTGGACCGGGGAGTATCGGTTCCGGCGTGCGGACGATTCCTACGCAGATCTACTCGAGCGCGCCACGATCGTACGCGACACGCATGGCGCAGCGGTGCGCTTCGTCGGCTCGCTCATGGATATCACCGCGCGAAAGCAATTGCAGGATCAGCTCTGCCGCTCGCAAAAGATGGAAGCGTTCGGCCAACTCGCAGGTGGCGTCGCCCACGACTTCAATAATTTCCTGACCACGATCCTCGGCTACAGCGATCTGCTGCTGCACGAGAGCGGCCTGAAAAACACCTACGCAAAACACGTCGGCGAAATCCGGTCCGCCGCCGGCCGCGCCTCCATGTTGACCGCGCAGCTGCTCGCTTTCAGCCGCAAACATCCGCTCGCGCCGCGCGTGCTGGAAGTGAACTCGATCATTACGAATCTCGAGCGCTCGCTCCTTCGCCTCCTCGGCGAAAATATTACGGTCGCCTGCCATCTGCACGAGAGCCGCGAGCCGGTTCACATTAAAGTCGACTCTGGGGAAATTGGTCAGGTCATTCTAAACCTCGCGGTTAATTCCCGCGACGCGATGCCGCAGGGCGGTCAGCTCTCGCTCACGACGAACGTCGAGACGATCAGCGCCGATTCGGAGTTAGCGCTTGGGTGCGAAGATCTGAGCCCAGGCGATTATGTTTCCATTACCGTGGGCGACAGCGGCCACGGCATGTCGGATGAGGCGATGCAGCATCTCTTCGAGCCGTTTTTCACGACCAAGGATCAGGGGCGCGGAAGCGGGCTCGGTCTCGCGACCAGTTACGGCATCGTGCGGCAAAGCGGCGGCGGGATGGTGGTTCAGAGCGAGCGGGGCCGAGGCACGATCGTGACCATGTATCTGCCGAAAGTTGCTGCCCCGCCGGCCGCCAATTACAAGAAACCGGGCGGGAAAAAACTGCCGGTCGGCACTGAAACCATTCTCGTGCTGGAGGACGATGTGAGCGTGCGCCACATCTCCGTGCGCGTTCTCCGGTCGCTCGGTTACGACGTGATCGAAGCGGCCAACGGCGATGATGCCCAGCGGCTGATCCACGCGCGGAACGGCGCAAAGATTCATCTCCTGCTCACCGACATGGTCATGCCGCAAATGAGCGGACGCGATTTCGCGGCCTGGCTCGGGACCACCAGTCCACACACCAAAGTTGTTTTCGTGTCCGGGTATCTGGACGAATCTTTGCAAGTCGGCGCCGCTGGCGGCGACGTCTTTTTCCTGCCGAAGCCGTTCGACCCCGAACAGCTGGCCGGCAAAATCCGCGAAGCGCTCGATGCGAGATAGCGGCGGCGCGAAGTCAGCGCCGAGCACGGACGCTTGACAGTCGCTGTGACCGCCCGCCCGTCGTCGAAGCATTCGTTAGGCCAGAATCCGCCGGCGCTGCGTGCTCGCTCGACACGCGCCTAACGACTGGTTCATCGTCCTTCGCTCGTCATCCTGAACCGCGCAGACGG
>JALYZW010000215.1 GCA_030945725.1 Verrucomicrobiota bacterium
GACGTGCTCCGCTTTGAAGCCGGGTTTCACTTCGCGCAAGCGCTGGAAGCTTTCGATCAGCAATCCTGCCCCGACGAGCAGCATCAACGACAGTGCGACTTCGGCGATGAGCAGGAAGCTACGGACGCGGCTGCGCACCGATTCGTTCGAGCCGCGGGTGCCGGCGTTCAACGCGCCGCTGACGTCTTCCCGCGAGGCGTGGAGCGCCGGCGCGACGCCGAAGAGCAGACCCGTCGCTGCTGAGACCAGCAGCGCGAATCCGAGGACGCGGCGGTCGATCGTAATTTGATCGAATCGCGGACCGCCGCTCGGCGTCATCCAGATGAGCAAGTCGGTGAACCACACACTCAGCAGAATACCAACGGCACCGCCGATCAGCGCGAGGACGACGCTTTCGGTCAGCAGTTGCCGGACGACACGGAAGCGGCTTGCGCCCAGCGCAGCTCGGATCGCGATTTCGCGGCGGCGCGCTGCCGTCCGAGCCAGCAACAAATTCGCGACATTCGCGCAGGCGATCAGCAGGACGAACGCCACCGCGCCGGCAAGCGCAATCAGCGAAGGTCGCACCTGCCGGACGAGGCGATCGTGCAGCCGCATCACTCTCGCATCCCAACCGGTATTCGTATCGCGAAACGCGGTCGCGAGTTGTGCGTTAATCGCGCTGATCTGCGCCTGTGCCTGCGCAACGCTCACGCCCGGTTTCAAACGGGCGATCGCGGAATACGATCGGTTGTCGCGGTTCTCGTCCTTAGTATCGATTGGCATCGCGCTCCAGAGCTGCGCGCGCTCAGGAAAATCGAAGCCTTTCGGCATCACGCCCACGATCGTAACGCTGCGCGCGTTTAGCGTGATCTTGCGGCCGATGACGTTCGGGTCGCCGCCGAAACTCCGCTGCCAAATTGTATCGCTCAAAATGGCGACCGGCTCGCTGCCGACACGATCGTCCTCCGCCGAAAAGGCGCGACCGAGCACCGGCTGAACGCCAATGACCGAAAAGAAACTGCTCGTCACGCTCGCGCGGGGCAAACGCTCCGGCTCGCCAGTCGTGCCGGCAAGCGTCGAGCTGCCGGTGACGAGCAGTGTCATCGCGCTGAAGGCGTCGCTCTTTTCCGACCAACTTATGAAGTCGAGAATCGAGATATTGCTTTCCGTGATGCCGGCGGACGGATTGACGCCGGTAAACGTGACGATCTGCTCGGGCGCGTGGTAAGGCAGCGGCCGGAGGAGCACAGAGTTGATCACGGTGAAGATCGCGGTGTTGCCGCCAATTCCGAGACCGAGTGCGAGCACCGCCGCAGCGGTAAAGCCGCGGTGTTTCAGCAACATCCGGAAGGTGTAACGAAGGTCCTGGATGAAATTATTCATGGGATTTTTCCGCTACTGCTTTCGCTGGGATTAGCCCTGGCCGAGCGCAAGCATCGGGTCGGCGCGGGTCGCGCGCCGGGCAGGAATGTAACTCGCCAGCAGCGCCACCAGCGCGAGGACGAACGTGACGAAGGTGAAGGTGGGCAGGTCGAACGCCGGCACGTTGTAAAGCAACGAGCCGAGGGTGCGGCTGCTGAAGAAGGCGAGGATCAATCCGATCGCGCCGCCGAGGATGAGAAGTCGGGCAGCGCGTCCCATCACGAGCATAAACACATCGCGACGTTGCGCGCCGAGCGCCATGCGAACGCCGATCTCGTGCGTGCGCTGGACGACCAGGAACGACATTACGCCGTAGATCCCGATCGAGGCCAAAGCCAGCGCGACGATGGCGAACAATCCGATCAGCACGACCGAGAGCCGGCGCGGCGCGATGGAATCGGCCGCGACCTGGTCCATCATCCGCACGTTAGCCACGGGCAGATCGGGATCGAGCTTTCGAATCTCCGCGCGGATGGCGGAAGTCAGCGAACGCGGATCCTGCTGGCTCCGGATCGTGAGGATCATCTGGCGTTGCGCGCGCTGGGTATGCGGGATGTAAAACTCGGGCTTCGCTTCTTCGTCGAGACTCCGGTGCCGGACATCGCCGACTACGCCGACGATCGAGATCCATTTCGCATCCGGTTTTCGCGGATCGTTAAACGTGATCTGCTTCCCGATCGGGTCGGTCTCAGGGAACCACTTTTTCGCGAGCGCCTGATTGATGATGGTCACGTTCGGCGCCTCTGTGTTGTCGCTTTCGCTGAAGGGTCTGCCTCGCTGCAAGGGGATTTTCAACACCTGAAAGTATTGCGGCGTGATCGTCCGGATCTCTTCGTCGGGCGAAGGTTTTCCCTGCACCATTTCCCTCCCTTGGATCGCGAAAGAGCTGTCGCTATTCGTCCCGCTAAGCGGCAGAATGGAAGTGAGCGCCGCGACCTCCACGCCCGGAAGGGCTTGAACCCCACGGAGCGCTTCCGCAAAGAGATCGACCACTGGTTTGCCGCGCGGATATTTCGCCACGGGCAGGGCAACTTCCATCGTCAGCACGTTTTTCGAGCTGAAGCCGGGATCCACATTTTGCAGCCGCACGAAACTCTTCAGCAAGAGGCTGGCTCCGACGAGAAGGACAAGGGCGAGCGCGAATTCGGTCACGACGAGCGCATTGCGCAGACGGTTGCGCCGGATGCCGATGGTCGCGCCGCGGCCGCCTTCTTTCAGCGCTTCGGTCAATTCGGGCTTGCCGGTCGCGAGCGCGGGAATCAAACCGAAAACGATGCCGGTGCCGATGGCGACGATGAGACTGACGAACAATACGCGCAGGTCGATGTTCACTTCGGCCAATCGCGGCACGGTTTGAGTGCCGATCGAGCGCAGGAGATCGAGACCCCAGACGGCGACCAGCACTCCCGCGAGCGCGCCGACGAGAGAGAGCACGAGACTTTCGGAAAGCATCTGCCGCAGCAGCTGGGTGCGGCCCGCGCCGAGCGCGAGGCGGATCGCAAACTCGCGTTCCCGCGCTCCGGCACGCGCCAGCAGCATGGTCGTGAGATTGGCGCAGGCAATGAGCAGGACCACACCCACGGCGCCGATCAAAATCATGAGCGCGCCACGCATGTTCCCGACGACAAGATTCTGCAGCGGATAAAGCGCGGCCCCGAAGTTCGTGACCGGCCCGTAGTTATCCGGAAACAGCGGATACCAGCCTGTGACGACCGTGTTCAACTCCGCCTGCGCCTGCGCGAGAGCGACGCCGGGTTTGAGCCGTCCGATCACGCCGTAGCTGCGCGACCCGCGCGACTCGAGCTCATTCTTCGTGAAAGCGATCGGCTTCCAAATATCGGCGCGCTCGGCAAACGTCCCGCCCTGGACGCCGAAGAGCGGGAGCGGGAATTCAAAGCTCGCCGGCATGATCCCGATGACGGTGTAGCGGTTGCCATTAATCGAGACCTGCGTCCCGACGAGCTGCGGCTCCGAATTAAAACGCCGCCGCCAGAGGCGCTCGCTGATCAGGATAACGTCGTCGTTGCCCTCGCCGAATTCGGTCTCTTTGAAAACGCGGCCTTTGATCGGCTGCACGCCGAGAAGTGGGAATAAACTTGGCGTGACGACCGCTCCCTGGATGCGCTCCGGCAGGTCGCCGCCGGTGAGGTTGAAGTCGGCGAAGTTAAACGCGGCGATGCGCTCGTAGGTGCCCAGTTCCTTCACGTAATCGAGATATTCCGGCGCCGAGACCGGAATCTGTTCGAGTCCCTGCGCGGGAAATTTTTCGAAGAGCAGGACGAGATTCTGCGGGGCCTGGTAGGGCAACGGCCGGATAAGGAGCGCATTCACCAGACTGAAGACAGCGGTGCTGGCGCCGATCGCCAGCATCACAGTGACGATCGCCACCAAGGAAAATGCCGGGCTTTTAGCGAGGCTGCGAAGGGCGTAGCGGAGTTCGCGCAGCATTCGTTAGGCCTTCCTCGCAGGATGAAAACGCCGCGTCATCATAAAGGCCGTTCGCCGGATGGCGATGCATGCTCTGTAGCGGCGTAGTCTCCTGCGACAGGGTTGACGTGCGCTCCAGAGTCCGAGCGAGAGTTGCCTGCGTCGTTACGCGTTCCTTGAAGGAGCGCATGCGCGAGCAGAAGCAGAAGGATGATGATCGCGGCTCTCATCGAGCGCGCATTTACATCTCCTCGAAGCATCGCTTCTTCTCCAGCTGTTACTTATGCCGCCTTGCGGTCTTCGACGACGCGGCCGTCGAAGAGGTGAATCGTCCGGTCCGCGTGTTCCGCGAAACGCACGTCATGTGTAACCATGCAGATCGTCGCGCCGCCGGCATGCAGCTCACGCAAGAGTTCCATGACCGCTTCGCCATTTCGCGAATCCAGGTTGCCCGTCGGCTCATCTGCCAACAGAATCGCCGGCCTGCCCGCAAGGGCGCGTGCCACGGCGACGCGCTGTTGCTGACCGCCCGACAACTGGCTCGGCAAATGTTTCGCGCGGTGGCCCATCCCCACGCGTTCCAACGCGGCGGTGACATGCTCTTTGCGTTCTCCGGCCGCCATGCCCCGATAGGTCAGAGGCAGCTCGACGTTCTCGAAAACGGTTAGGTCGCCGATGAGATTGAAACTCTGGAAGATGAATCCGATCTCCCGATTCCGAATCCGCGCGCGTTCCGGGAACGACAGGTTCGCGACTTCCGTTCCCTTGAGCGAGTAGCTCCCGCCGGATGGAGTATCGAGCAAACCGAGGATCGAGAGTAGCGTCGATTTACCGCATCCCGATGGCCCGGCGATCGAAACATACTCGCCAGTCATGATGTCCAGGTGGATTCCGGACAAGGCGTGCGTCTCGACTTCGTCGGTCAGAAACACTTTCGTGACGCCGTCGAGTTTGATCAACGTGCTCGACCCATTCGCGGCTGCGTGAGGCTCGGTTTCGGTGGGAAATTCGGTGGTAGGCATGGTGGTTTGTTTGGGGTGGAAAGCTGTTTTAGTTCAGACGAATGCGGTCGTGCGCGTCCATCGAGCTGGTATCGGAAAGGATGACTTGATCGCCTGGGACGAGGCCGCTCAGAATTTCGATCGTATTAACAGAGCTGCGCCCTAGTTTGACCGGCGTGCGCGCCGCTTCTGACGTGCCTGGAATTAGCTTGAACATGCCCACGGTGTTGTTCTCCTGGCCAAACGCCGGTCGTCCGACGAAGACCACGTTGTCGAGGCGCTCAAGCTCGATCGTGCCGTCCACGCTGAGGTCTGGCCGCGCACCTTTCGGTAACTCCCCATCGATCGCTACGTCCACCGTCACAGTCCCCTGCTCGACGGCGGGATCGACGCGGATGACGTGGCCGTCGACCACACCATTCCGGGTGTCGATGGTCGCCTTCTGGTTAATCTGAATATCTTTCGCCTGCGTCTCGGCGATCTTCACTTGCGCCTTTAATTTCCGCGGATCAGCGACCCGGGCCAGGTTCGTCCCGACCTTCACCGACTGCCCAACGTCGAGCGGCAATTGTTGCAAAACTCCCGCCATCCCAGCGCGAACGTGAAGTGCTTCAACTTCGTTCACCTTCGTCCTGGCGGCGGCGCGGAGTTGATCGACCTCCGCCTGCTTCGAGGCCAACTGCGGCTCGATCGAATCGCGCGAAAACGCGAACCGTTTCTGCTCGATGGCATCGCGATTCGCGAGCTCTGCCGCCTTCACTTTCGCCGTCTTGTAAGCGAGCTCGGCGACGAGGCCGTTTTTCTTTAGGAGATCGTTCGTCTCACTCTCCATCTTCGCCTGCTCAAACTCCGAATGGACCTTGGCCGAGGCCGATTCCTGATCGAGCAGGGCGCGCTGCAAGGTGGCCCGGAGCGTCATCAGCTCCGCTTCGGCGCCTTTCGCTTTTAACTCGGCATCACTCGCCGCTTGTTCAAGTTCCGGGCTGGTCAACTCCAGAACAACCGTATCCGGCTCTACGTGCGCGCCCGGCCTAACGACAATCTTCTCCACCCGGCCTTCCGTGTTGGCCGCGATCCATCGAATCTCTTCCGGCACCAGCGTGCCGAGGCCGCGCACCTGGCGGACCATTGGCCCGCGTTTCACGGTGTCGACCCAGACGGTCGAGCGATCGATGCTCGGCACCGCCGGCTTCAGGCGCGACAGCGCAAGAGTCGCGACGACGAGCGCAAGGATCGTGCCGCCCGCGATGAGGATGCGGCGCTTGCGCTTTTGCTTCGCCGCGCCGGGCCGCGGCACGTCCATCGCGGACGTGCTCTGCGTGAAGCCGCTCGGTCGCACGATCGTCGTCTCCGCTTTCGCTTCCGAGCCGCGTTGCATCGCCTAACGAACCCGCCGTTACAGAGCTCCGAATGAGCGAACAAGCTGCACTAATGCGCTCGCGCTATTGATCAATGGGATCGCTGCGGTCACGACGATCACTGCGAAGAGTGTCGATTCGCCGGCGAAGGTCGCGCGCGCTTCCTTCTTGAAATAATCGCCGCTGATGTTCCGGAACGAGGCGAGGCAGCTCGGCCCGCAATGGCCCTTGAAGCGATCAACGGAGCTCGCTTGAAAACTGTAGTCGGTCAGGGGTGTGGTCGCAGCGTGGCGCGACGAGCAGATCTTCAGACCGTCGCGGCCTGTCGATTCGTTGAACTGAGGTGTTGGTTTCATATTTGTTCTTTCCTTTGAGATGCGGTTCGCAAGCTCGTTGGATTCAAAAGTTTCGTGATTCGCTGCTACCTATTGCAATCGTCGTGCCACGCGGTTCGTTTGATTTGTAAACAATTGATAGCAATGAGTTTACGAAACTTCGAAGAATGGCGAGATGACGCCAAAGACCCCGAATACGGGATTCCACTGTCCCGCTTTCGGGACGCCGTTTCGGCAGCCGCGCGATGAAACTTCGAGCCGCCTAACGAGTAGTAGACTCTGAAACGAAGCCGAACGATGCGGTTACTTCGGCAATCTCAACAACGCTTCGCCGCCAGGCTGACCGCTCCGATTCGCGAGCGTGAGCGAGCCGCCATGCGCTTCGGCTATCTGGCGGCTCAAAGCCAGGCCGATTCCCGATCCGCCCGGTTTCGTGGTGAAGAATGGCACGAACAAATTCGTCGGGTTCATGATTCCGGGTCCTGTGTCGCGGATGAAAATTTCCACGCAATCCGAAATCTCGCGCCAGCCGGTGACCACCGTCCCGTTCGTCTCAAGCGACGCTTCCGCCGCGTTTCGCAGCAGATTAATCATCACCTGTTCGATCTGCGCGGCGTCGGCGCGGATCGTCAACTCGGCCCCCGCCGCCACGCGCACTGGCAACCGCGTTTCCAGATTTGCGACCCGCCGCACCAGCCCGCCAATGTGGACCGGCTCTTTCTGCGGTGCCGGCAGGCGCGCCAGTCGCGCATACGCCTGCATGAATCGACTGAGCGATTCCGCCCGCGTCGCGATCACGTTCAGTCCGCTCCGCGCATCGTCCCGCCAGTCGGGCGGCGGCGGATCGCGACGGATCAACGTCTCCAGGCTGCCCGCGATGGATTTGATCGGTGCGAGCGAATTGTTCATCTCATGACCGATCACGCGCACGAGTCGCTGCCATGCGTTACGTTCTTCTTCACGCAAGGTCCGGCTCAGATCGGTCAACACAATCAGCTCGTGGGGCAGACCGCGTTCGCGAAACGAACTCCGCCGCACGCCCCAGCGCCCGGACCCTCCCGGGAAGGTTAGCGCCAACGGCGCGTCTTCATCGGCGTCGCAGCATACCTCCAGGTTTAGCTCGCTTGCGCGACGGCCGAGCAGCTTGTCCATCGGCTGGCCTAACAAGTCCTCGCCGGCCCGATTCACGAGCCGCAGCCGGCGGTCGGGGTCGAAGGTGAAGACCGCCACATCTATCTCCGCCATAATGGTGCGCAGCAGCGCGGTTGCCTCGAAAGCCCCGAGCCGCTGAAAGCGCAGCGTCTCGCCGAGGGCATTGATCTCGAGCAGCGCCTCGCCCAAGGCGTCGTCGGTTCGTGCGCCGCGCGCGCGAATCGAGTAATCGCCTTCGCGTAATGCGGCGAGCAAGTTCGTCATCGTCTGCAGCGGGCGGACTACATGCTCGCGCGCGCTGGAAATGAAACCCATTGCTGAGACTGCGATGAGGAGGGTGAGCGTCCACTGCACTTTCGGCGTATAATCACCAAACCACAGCAGTGCTAACGCGACGATCGCCGCCGGCGCCGCCGCCCCGACCGTGAGCCACGTGAGCCGATCTTCGTGAGGAACGCGGCGGCCCGTTTTCCCCCGCTTCATCCGTGTGCCGCTCGCCCGCCAAGGCTGAGCGCTCTAAAGCCCATATTGCTGCAGGCGCCGGTAAAAAGCGCTGCGGCTAAGGCCGAGCGCCTCCGCTGCGCGGCGCGCATTTCCATCGTGTCGCGAAAGGGCCTTCTTGATTAAAAACGCTTCGACCTCCTCCAGGCTCATGTCCTCGAGCCGCGGAGAATCGTCGCGGCCACTCGTTAGGCCAAGATCGTTCACCTTGATCTGCTGCCCCTGCGCCATGAGCACTGCGCGCTCGATCACGTGGTCGAGCTCGCGCACATTTCCGGGGAATTGATGGCTCATCAAAATGTCCCGCGCTCCTTCTTCGAAAGCCGAGATCGGTTTCCGATATCGGGTGGCGTGCTGACGCAAAAAACTGCTCGCCAATGGCATGATGTCTTCGCGCCGCTCCCGCAGCGGCGGCAAATAAATCTCGATCGTATTCAGTCGGAAGAGCAAGTCCTGCCGGAACCGACCGGCTGCGACCTCCTCGTGCAAATTCGCGTTTGTCGCTGATACAATGCGCACGTTCGCTTTTGACGTTTTCGACGAGCCCACGCGTTCGAATTCACCCGTCTCGATCATGCGGAGCAATTTCGCCTGCTGATTCAGCGGGATGTTCGCGATCTCATCCATGAAGAGCGTACTCTCATCCGCCAACTCGAAACGGCCGGCACGATCCGCCTTCGCGTCCGTGAAGGCGCCTTTCACGTGACCGAATAACTCGCTCTCGAAAACGCCTTCCGACAGACCGCCCATGTTCACCGTAATCATGCTGTGCGACGCGCGTGGCGAGAGGGCGTGCAACGCCTGCGCGACCAGTCCCTTGCCCGTTCCATTTTCGCCCGTGATCAACACGTTCGCGTCCGACGGCGCGACGCGTGAAATCAGTTCCAGCACCGGGCGCATCCGAGGGGACTCGGCGATGATCTTCGGCGCGTTTCCGCGCAGCAGCTGATTCGCCGCTTCCAATCGGCGCCCTTTCCGCAACGCGCCCGCCAGTTCAATTTGCGTCCGAATCACGGCCAGCAATCGATCGTTATCCCACGGCTTCGGAATGAAATCGCGCGCGCCGCGTTTCATCGCTTCGACCGCGAGATCGATCGTCGCCCACGCCGTCATGACCACGATCGGGAGCGCATCGTCGAGCGCCTGAATCCGCGGAATCACATCCAGCCCCTCCTGCCCGGAGGTCGTGTCGCGTGTGTAATTCAGATCCATCATGAGCAACGCGTAGTCGCGTTTCTCGAGGGCCTGCAATACGCCCGCGAGCGAAGTGACCGCGTCGGTCTGGTGGCCTTCGCCTTTCAGCAGAATGCGCAGCGCCTCCAGCACATCGCTCTGATCATCTGCGATGAGAATCCGGCTCACGCGTTACTCTGAACTGCGTTTCGCCGCGTGTGTCAACCGCAGTCCGGGCGCCGTACTTCGGTTGCGTCAAAACCGCTTCTTGAGCGAAAGATACCAAAAGCGGCCCCTGATATCCGCGGCTGCTTCGTGTTCGCTTTCCTGCCGCCGACTCATAAGGTAACCCTTCTAAGCCGCGCTCTTTTAATACGCTACACCCAAAGGGTTCGATCGAAGGTCCGGTACTGGATCGCTTCGCTTACGTGTTCAGGTGTGATGTCGTTCTCGTTCGCAAGGTCCGCCACGGTGCGCGAAACCTTTAGGATCCGGTCGTAGGCGCGCGCGCTCAGACTCAATTCTGTCATCGCGATGCGAATCAACTCCTGCGATTCATCGCTCAGTTTGCAGTGCTGCTTGATCTGCTTCGGTCCCATCCGCGCGTTTGAATTCGTCTTTTTCTCACTCGCGAATCTCGCCTGCTGGCGCTCGCGCGCCGCGATCACCCGGTCGCGGATCGCAGTCGAACTCTCTTCCGGTCGCGTGCTGGAAATATCGCGATATTCGACGGCCGGCACCTCGACATGCAGATCGATTCGATCAAGCAGCGGACCGGAAATGCGCTGGCGATAACGCTGCACCTGGATAGGGCCGCAACGGCATTCGCGTTTCAGGTCGCCGAAGTAGCCGCACGGACATGGATTCCATTTTCGGCGACAGCGAGATTTGGCTTCCCGAA
>JALYZW010000217.1 GCA_030945725.1 Verrucomicrobiota bacterium
AGACGGTGAAGGACCTCTCCGATTCAGGCGGCGGATTCGCGTTGTGGTGCGTCCGCAATCATCCGCCGCTTTGATGGCTGTTGTTCCACTCGCAACAATCGTCCTACCTACTTTTGCGAGATCCTTCGCCTTTCGACGCGGCTCAGACGACACGTCGCCGGCTACCCGGCTTCCCAACGTTCACCCTCAACCTCAACTTCAGCACAACCGGCTCCGCATTTTCCGGCACGGTGATCGGCGGCAGAAAAACCTGCGGATCGATCCCGGTGATTTGGAGGCGGAACCATTTCGCGTGCGGTATCGGAACGGCATCGCCGCTCACTCGCAGACCAGCCAGCGCATCACGACTCGTCGCGTTGATAGACACTGATCCGTCGGCTCCTAACAACTCAACCTCGGCCAGATCGATCGTTGTCAGCGCGCTCACGAAATCGATCCGGATTGAGCCGTCGCAGGCCCCGGGCGGAATCGAAATTCTAACCTCCTTCCATTCATCGTGTCCGACGCGCGCAAACACGGAATCCTCTTCACGATGAGTTCCATCCCGGGTGAAGAAAACCTGGATCACCGTCTGCGCGGCGAACGGCGTGTCGCGAATGCTACCGTCGCGCCAGTGCTGAGCGATCATGTCCTCCAACTCCAGCGCGCGCTGCCGATAGTAAGCAATCAACTCCTCCCTGGACTCGTTAGGCGCGGTCAAGAGCGCTTCAAGCGGCGGAGCCAGCATTTCCGCGGGAGGCTTTTGCCAGACGCCAAGCCCCGGGCCCTCCGCGAAGGTGTAAGAGCGACCGGATTCGCGCAGCTCATCCCAGACCTTCCAGACACCGAAATCACGAGTACGGACGCTGACGTCGTGCAGCAGCAGAATTCCGCCGCCGCGTAATTTCGGAAGCCAGTGTTTCACGTCATTGCGCACCGCGGCTTCCGTGTGCAGCCCGTCGATGTGAAGCAGGTCGAGTTCCCCATCGGCGAAACGTCCGAGCGCTTCGTCGAAAGTTGCGCGGACCAGGGTGGAGCTTGCGGCGTAGTGTTCGCGGTTATGCGAGGAGACTTCCGAGAACGTCGTTTCGTCGTAACCGCCGGCTTGTTCGTCGCCCTTCCACGTATCCACCCCGAGGCAACGCGTGCGCGTATCGTGCTCGGCCGCCGCCTGGCAGAATGTGAAATAGCTTTCGCCGCGATCGACTCCAAGTTCGACCACGACGCGCGGGCGAAGCAGCGCCACCAGATCGTAACCGAAATGCAGATGACCGGTCCACGCTCCGACCCCGTAAAGGCGCGGCGAGAACTGGAGCGACGGCAAATCGCGGATGAGGTTTTCCGATCGCATGCCGCGCGAGATGATAAGCGCGACCGCGGGAAAGTCAGCGTGCAAACTTGTGTCTGGGCCGCGATCTGGCGCACATTCTCGGCGCGCGTCGCCCATCCCTGAATGTTCGAACACCTTCCCAGTCTCCGCGGATTCCAGCCGCAATTTTATACCGGCGGCCCATCGCGTTTCTACCTTCCGCTGCTTTACGATCTCGTCGCGACTTGCCTGCCACGACGCGTCGTCATCCTCGGCTGGGACAGCGATGTGCATTTCACCTTGTGTCAGGTGGTTTGTGAGCTCGGGCTAAAAACTGATGTGATTAGCATTCGCGAGTGCGGCGAAAACCACGCAAGCGATGACGAAGAATGGCAGGCCGGCGCCGCGCGAAGCGATGAGTTCTATCGCGACGTTTCGCGCTTGATTGATCTGACGACGGACGCGTCGCTCGCGGAATTCCAGGATGAATCAGTCGAACTTTTCGTGGTGCACGATTTCGTCAGCCTGGAGTCGGCGCGACTCCAATTTGAAGCGTGGAAACCGAAGCTCAGTAACTCGGCGATCGCGGTCGTTCATGGCGTCGACGCCGATCGGGCGGGCGGCCCACGAGAGTTGTGGGAGATCATCCGCAGCCGTCACGCCGCCGAGTTACACCTCGGCAACGGCGTTGGGATAACCACGGGTGTAGAAGCCCCGCGATCCTCTCTCCGCGCGGCGATTTTCGGCGGCGACTCTGCGTGTGTTGGACTGGCGCAGCTCTACGCCGTCGTCGTCGAGCGCATCGATGCGGCTGCGCGCGCCGAGACAACGGAGCGCGAAAATCGGCTGCTGCGCTTACGCCAAATTTGGCAGCCGACGCTGCTCGATGATCGCGTCCGGATGCAGGAGACGATCGACCATCTCAACCGCCACATCGAGCATTTAACGCGCGTGCACGACTGGGAGGC
>JALYZW010000368.1 GCA_030945725.1 Verrucomicrobiota bacterium
ATGCATACCGGCGGCGATGGCGTGGCGCACGACGATCGCGGGCTGATGGAAAACGGCGGCCGGCCGGACGGTGATTCTCAGGACCGAGATTTCCGCGATGACGAACGCGGCCATGGGTCGTTCGACAGCTCCGCGCAGTCGCAGGAAGAACCGGAATTCGGCGAAGGCGTGATCGAAATTTCCGGCAAGGGATTCGGTTTTCTGCGCGATGCGAAACGCAATTTCGTCCAGACGCCGCAGGACATTTTCGTGACGCCGGAGATCGTGCGCCGCTTTGGTTTGCGCGATGGAATGTGGATCCAAGGCGAGACCCGCCGCGGGAATCGCGGGCCGCAGTTGATGCGCCTGAATAAGATCAACGATGACGAGCCGACGAAGTATCAGGGGCTGCGTCCATTTGAAGAGCTGACCACGATCAATCCGAATCGGCGGATCAAGCTGGAGACGGTCCCGGATCGCTATACCACGCGGATCATGGATCTCATGACGCCGCTCGGCATGGGCCAGCGCGGTCTCATTGTCGCGCCGCCGCGCACGGGGAAGACGACTTTGCTGCAGCACATCGCCGATGCGGTGGTGAAGAACCATCCCGAGATGAAGCTGATCATTCTGCTCGTCGACGAGCGACCGGAGGAAGTGACGGAAATTCGTCGCACGGTTCCCTCCGCGGAGATGATGGCGAGCTCAAACGACAGCGACATCAAGAGCCACACGCGGATCGCGCAACTCGCGATCGAGCGCGCGAAACGGCTCGTGGAAGCGGGCAAGGATGTCTTCATCCTGCTCGACTCGATCACTCGCACTGCGCGCGCTTTCAACAACGCGACGGGCGGCGGCGGACGGACCATGAGCGGTGGGATCGATGCGCGCGCGATGGAGATTCCGCGGCGATTATTTTCGGCCGCCCGCAACACGGAAGAAGCCGGCTCGCTCACGATCGTTGCGACGGCGCTGATCGAAACAGGCAGCCGGATGGACGAGCTCATCTTCCAGGAATTCAAAGGCACCGGAAATATGGAACTCGTGCTCGACCGCAAGATCAGCGATCAGCGCATCTATCCCGCGGTCGATATTTTCCTCTCCGGCACACGGCGCGAGGAACTGCTCCTGCAGCCGTGGGAGTTGGAAAAGATCAACCTGATCCGTCGCGGATTGGCCGGGCACAAACCGGGCGAAGCGATCGAGCGGCTGCTCATGTTCGTGAAGAAATTCCCGACGAACGATCTGATGCTGAAAGGCATCCCCGGTTAAGCCGGCATCATTGGAGCCGCGGAGTTCGCGGGTCACGTGTCCGCTGCGCTCATTCGCGTCATCCGCGGTTCAAACTGTCTCTGATCAGATGGCATGAAAAGCAGCGCTAAGGAAGCGGAATGGGAAGTCCTCCCGCCGGAAGAAAAAGCGAAGCGGGCGCAGGTCGAACCGATTTTTCGCTGGGTTGCGGTGGTCATGGATGGTCTGCTGCGGATCCCTGGGACCAAAATTCGCTTTGGGATAAACCCATTGCTCGACCTCATCCCGGTCGTCGGGGATGTAAGCGCGGGGTTTGTTTCCGCTTCCGTCCTGTTCTACGCGATTCGGCGCGGGCTGCCGAAAATCCTTCTCGCGCGCATGGGCGTAAATGTGCTGGTGAACGAACTCGTCGGGATCATTCCCGGCGTCGGCTCGGCGTTTGCCTTCTGGTTTCGTTGCAATAAACGCAACTATGAAATGTTGCGTACGCACGCGGCCGAGCCGCGGGAAGCGCGTCGCGGCGATTGGGTTTTCGTCTTCGGTATCCTTGGGTTGATCGTCATTGTGATTTGCGCCGGAGCTGCGGTCAGCCTTCTCCTGATCCACGCCGTTCTGAAGGCGCTGCTCGGCCCAAGAGTCGGCTAGCGCGAATTGTGGGGCGGAGCGGCCTTCGCGTCGCGATTGCGCGCGATCGGCAGCAGCCCGGGGGAGCGCACGCGGCTCGCCGGACGCGAGCGGAGTTCCGGATCGTTCTCGAGCCTTTGCGGCGGACCGCCGCAAACAACACGCGAGCCGCGTGTGCTCCCCGATCCAAACACGCGATCAGTGAGAACCCGTGGCGATGATAGAACCTAACTAATGTGGAAGCGGCCTTTGTGCCGCGATTGCGCGCGATTGGTCGCGATTTTCTCGCAGTCGGATCGCCGCACTGAGTCCCCCTCCACATTTTTCGGGACCCTGCCGCGTGCTCACCGGCTGAGCGTTCCGCCGAGATAGCGCGAGTAGATATCCTGGATCTGGCGTCGCGCGCGACGGAAGCGGGTGTCGAATTCGTCCAGGGTTGAGGCGCCGACGCGTTTGGCGATTTGCGTCTGGCCTAATTTGTCTGGCGGCAGCGAATCCACGCTGCGGTTCTGATGGCGCCGAAGTGCCGACTCGACGAGGCGGAGGAAGCGATAGCTGCTCTTCAAATCGTTCCCGTCCGCGCCGGTCAGATGTTGTTTCTGCACGAGCTCGTCGATGGCGCTGGCAGTCGTCGTCGCCCAGATGCCGGAGCGCATTTGCAAAGCCTGGACGATGAATTCAGCGACGATCATTCCTCCGCTGCCGGCCTTGAAGTCGAGCTCGTCCGAGGCGGCCGCGCGTTCCCGCCGGATGCGATCGACCATCGCCGAGATTTGCGTGATGAGATCCGGGCTGTCGCCGGCGCGCCGCCAGATCCCTTTCGCAATCTCGAGAAATGCATCGCATTCCGGTCCGCAAATCGGTCGTGCGCGCGTCAGCGCTTGCGCTTCCCAAATCTGCGCGCGCGTCGCGAAATACTTTTCGGAAGCGGCCAGCGGAGTGGTGAGGCTGCCCTTATCGCCATCCGGACGCAGCCGCGGATCCAAGGCGCAAATCGCGCCTTCCGACGTTGATTGCGCGAGCGCCCCCATCAATTGTTGCGCCGCCCGCGTATCGTCGCCGATGAACAGCACGTCAATGTCGGCGCCGTAACTGATTTCCGCGCCGCCGAATTTTCCAAGTCCGATCACGGTCAGACTTGCGCCGCTCTGCTGCAGGCGTTGCACGAAAACGATGCAGGCTTCGGCGAGCGCCGAGTTCTCTGTCAAGACCGCCGGCAGGTCGGCCAAGCCCAGAACATCGCGGAGCATAATGCGAAGAGTTTGGGTGTGCCGATAGATGCGCACCGCGTCGAGCGACGACGCATCCGCCCGCAGCGTTTCAAGATTTTGCAGGTGGTCCTGAACGGAGTGACTGCGGTCGAGCATCTCGCGGCGCGTGACCTCTTCGAGTAATGGCGGACGGCGGATGAGCAGGTCGCCCGCATATCGACTGGCGTCGAAAATTTTCACGAGCAATTCGAGCAGGCGCGGATTCGCGACCAGCATCTCGAAGAGCATGCTGCGCATTCCGTATGCTTCGACGAAACGAATGAGCTGGTTCAACACGCCATCGGGGTCGGGCGTTTGCGCGAGCCGTTCGAGGAGCAGCGGCTGAAGCCGCCGGAACACCTGGCGCGTACGCGGCGCCACATGAAAACTGCCGTGGCCTCGTTCCAGTTCGGCGAGCGCTTTCGCGGCCGATTTTTCGTCCCGAAAGATTGCTTCGAACTTCGGTGCGTTCGGGGATTTTGTCGCCGGGTCGGAGATGATGCGGCGGAAAACTGTGCGCACCCCGGCCATCGTCGTGCGCAGCTGATCGAGAAAGGCGCGCGCAGAAATGAAACCGAGGCTGAGCGCGAGCCGGCGCAGCGCCGCAGCATCGTCCGGAATCGTGTGCGTCTGTTGTTCCGCTTCGATTTGTAATCGGTGTTCGACACTGCGCAGGAAGCGATACGCCGAATCGAGCAAGAGCACTTCGTTTTGCGGCAGCAGTTCAAGCTGCGCCAATGCGGGCAACGCTTTCAGCGTACTCGGCTCCTGCAGAAACGCGTGCCGCGCGCCGTGGATCAACTGAAGCGCCTGGACAATGAATTCGATTTCGCGAATGCCTCCCGCACCGAGCTTGACGTTCCGATCCAGGTTTTCGTGGCCGACAATATCGCGTTCAATCCGCCGTTTGATCGCGGCGACCTCATCGAGCAAGTCGGGGGTTGGACTGCGCGGATAAATGAAGGATTGATGCTGGCGCAAGAACTCGTAGGCCAATTCTTCGCTGCCGCTAATCCGGCGGGCTTTCGTCAGCGCGAGACGCTCCCAGGTTTCGCCAAACCCGGAGTAGTAATTCTCCATGCTCTCGAGCGAACGGGCGAGCGGGCCCGCCGCGCCTTCCGGCCGCAGCCGCAAGTCGAGGCGGAAAAGCGAGCCGGCCGGTTCCGCCGCAGCGAAGGTCTCGGCGATTTTGGCTCCGAGAAGATTGAACCATTGGTGATAGCTGAAATTCGGCGTCAGCTGGCCCTCATCGCCGTAGACGAAAATCAGGTCGATATCGGAGCTGTGATTCAACTCGCGACCGCCGAGTTTTCCGACACCGAGGATGGTGAAGGGGGTGGCCGGAGTGCCACGACGCGCACCGAGTTCTGCGCGCCAGAAATCATACACTTCCATGACGCAAATCTGCGCGACCTGCGACAGTTCTGCGGTGGTTTCCTCGAGTGGCGCCGCGCCGCTAATTTCGCGCAGGGCGATGCGGAACATCTCGCGGCCTTTCCAGATGCGGAGCGCGCGGAAATTCGCCGTCGCGATATTTCCGGCGGAGTCGCGGTGGAGGTCGGCGAGCATTTCTGCGGGGTGGCGTCGGGCGAACGAAACGTCCAGCCGTTGCAGCCACGTGAGAAGATCGGGCGCTCCGGCGAGGCGCTCCGCACAGATACTTGAGACGGCGAGTAAGTGCAGCAGCACTTCTTCGCCCATCGCAAAATGTTCAATCACCGCCGGCAACGGATCGGCGGTAGCCGGCCAGTGGGCGGCCAACGCGGCTAAGGCGGTTGCGACACGCGGGGGATCGATGGTGCCAGCGGCCTTCGCCGTGATCCAATCGTGAGCGCCGGTCATGACGCAGTCACGGTAACCGGGAAGCGCCGTTCGTATGCGGCTTTCCGCTCAAGTCTAGGGGCGCCGACCTAACGAGTGCAACAAACGCTCGCTAGCCTCTCGGCGTTTGCTCCGCCAGTTTTTCGCGCGCCTGCGCCAGAGTGCGCCGCTCGTGTCGGGTCAGACTTTGCAAGCCCTCGCGGGAAATCTTTTCGAGCAACGGGTCAATCGATTCGGCGATAAATTGCCCGGCGCTGAGGGCATGGTAGCGCTCCTGCGCCGCGCGTCGCTGCCGCAATGTGCGTTGGAGGATCGACGGCCGGCCGAAGCCGAGCAAATGAGCGTAAAGCCATCCCGCGAGACAGCCACCGAGCGCTGCGCTGTGGGTTACCACGTCGCTCCGGCTGGTCGCGAGAAGCAAGAGCAGACCGGCGACGGAAGCGTAAGCGAGATGTTTAGCCTTCAGTCGAACGGGCAAAACAAAAAATAGCATCGAGGTGAGCTCGAGCTCCGGAAGGATGGTCGCGTAGGCGAAGAGCACCGCGGCGACGCCGCCGGACCCTCCGAAGAGCACGGATGTCGGCGGCATGAAGAAGAGGTGGCCGAGTTCTCCGGCGATCGCCCCGGCGAGATACAAAAGCACGAAATTGCGCTGACCGATGATCGACTCCACATCCCGCCCCACGAGGTAGAGCGCGAGGGCATTCGCCAGAAAATGCCACGGCCCATTCTGGAGAAACGCGGCCGTCAAGAATTGCCAGCCATAAGCGTTTCGAACTCCCGCATCGCTTAAGGCGAGGAACTCGCGCACGAACCCCGGCTGGTAAGCTTCCATGAAAAGCTGTGCGCAAAAGACACCGGCGTTGGCGCCGATCAGCGCCAGCAATGCGAAGCGCTGCCGTTGCGTCCAAGGCCGTGTTAAGGAGGATGGCTTCCCACGGTGCAGACGCATCTCGCGACTTTATCGCACTGAAAATTCCTTGTCGATTTGGAAATCCAACGGCTCACCGCGGAAGACCGCCGCCTCCGATCCGCGCTTACGTCAGCACGCGCAACGCCGCCGGCCGGACGGCGAAGTCGACCGGACAAGGGCCGAATAATTCGCCATCGATCTCGACCGGCACCGATTCCTCGCTGCTCACGCGTAGCCGGCTGGTCTGAAAATACTCCACTTCCGGCGCGGTGATTTGCGAGGTGAAGATCACGTTTTGGAGGTAGCGAATGATTTCGAGGTAGTTGAGCCGCTTGAAAACGAGCACGTCGAGGAGCCCGTCGTCGAGCAGCGCTTGCTTGAAAAAAGGAAAGTGCCCGCCGTAGAGCCGGCCATTCCCTACGAGCACAAACGATCCTTCCTCGGTCACAGCATTTTCCGATTCGATTCGTAACCGCGGAGGCTGGCGCGATGCGATCTGCGCGGCCGAGATGATGTAACTGAGCGGCCCAAAATTTTTCTTAAATGTCAGACTCGTTTCCTGTACGGCCTGCGCGTCCAGTCCGACTCCCGCAAGCTGGACGAAGTGTTTGCCGTTCGCGCTCGGCAGATCGACCAGGCGGGTGTGGTCGTGGCGGATAATGTCCCAGCAACGGCCCAGGTCGTTGGACGGCAGGCCGAGTTCGTTGGCAAAAACGTTCATCGTCCCGAGCGGTAACAGGCCAAGGGCAACGTCGGAACCCGCGATGCCGTTCACGACTTCGTTGACCGTGCCGTCGCCGCCCGCGGCCACGATCTTTTGGAAGCCGTCGCTTGCGGCCGCGCGCGCGAGCGTTTCGGCCTCGCCACGTCGGGAGGTGGCACAAAGTATGGCGCCGTCGCTGATCGCTTCCACCCGATCGCGCCACCGGAGGGCACGGTCGCCCTGCGCAGCGGGATTAAGGATGACGACCGTGTCTTTCATGGGCGCCGGACCGGAACGGCCTTTGACCTTTTCTTCAAACTCTCGCGGGTTAACCTTTGCGCCGTGAAGACGGCCGGCCGCATTTTGCTCATCATCCTCTCGGGGGTCGCGGTTTTGGCGGTGGTCATTTTGCTCGCGGTAAATCTGTATGTGCAGTCGCAGGGGACACAAGCAAGGATCCAGCAGGAACTCAGCCAGCGGCTGGGGACGACGCTGCGGTTGCAGCGCATGAGTGTGACGCCGTGGGGTGGGCTGAAGTTGAGTGGTATTACTATTCCGCAGGCGAAAGGGGGACCGACGACCCAATTCCTCGAAGCGAAAACATTTCGGCTGCGGGTCGAGTTTCGTTCGTTGTTTTCGGGTCGACTCGTGATCAAGGAGATCTTGTTCGTCGATCCGAAAGTCGTTTGGTTGCAAAACGCCGACGGCAAATGGCGGATACCGCCTCCGACAGACATCGCACCGGGGCGGCCGTCGGCTGCGGTTGAAAAGAAGGGCGTCGTTTCGACGGCTGCCTCTTCGCCCGTCGCGCAAGCCTCGGTTGAGCCTCTCGCGACGGCGACCAGGCCGCCGACGCCGCGCTCGGCGGAGTCTCGCACCGCGGAGGCGATCACATCGCCCTCACCAACCGAGGCCGAGCGGCAGGACGCACCATTCACGCCGGAGCTGCGCCGGGTGAATCTGACGGGCGGCCATTTCCGATTTCTCGATGCCAATACGCACCCGGTGGCAACGTTCGACGACGTGCAATTTCATTCGAACTTTCGCAACGCCGCCGCGGTGAAGGGGAACATCCAGATCGCCAAAACTTCGCTGCGCGATCGCTTCTTCCTGCAGCAACTGCAATCGCGGCTCGAGTATGGCGCCGGGCTCGACCTCTCCGACATCACGGCGCGGGCGGGCGGCGGGGAAATCACCGGCGGGTTTACCATGCAGCCGGAGTCTGAGGATTCGCCATTCACAGCGAAGGTGCGCTTCCGCGACGTCCAAGCCGATCGGATCGTTGCGGAGGCGGGCGGACCTGCCGGTGTGATCACGGGTAAACTCGAAGGTTTCCTCGACGCGGCCGGTAAGACGGCGGACCCGAATGCGCTTTCCGGCACGGGTGAAATTCATTTGCGCGACGGCGAAGTGCGTCGTTACAGCGTGTTGGAAGCGCTTGGCGAGATATTGCAAATCGACGAGTTGCGACAGCTGAAATTGAACGACGCGCACGTGAAATATCACATCACTCCAGGCGTGGTGATAATCGACGAATTATTGCTTCAATCGGCGAATGTTCGATTGTCGGCGACCGGCACGATTGGGTTCGACGGTCGGCTTCAGCTTCCCGCGCAACTCGCCGTGAATGAGAAGATTCGGAAGCAGCTTTTCCGCGCGATTCGCGACAACTTTCAACCGATCGCGGAATCGGGATTCGCGGCCGTGAATTTTGAAATCGGCGGGACGGTGGAACGACCGCATTCGAACCTGATGGACAAGGTTGTCGGCCGCGATCTGAAGGACATCGGAAGCGTGATCAACAGTTTGTTCGGTGGTGTCTCCGAGCGCAAAACGAAGAAAAACAAGGCGCCCGAAGATGCGAAGAAACGGGACTCGCAGCCTTCTCCGACCCCGTCACCGGACGTAATCGCATCGCCGACGGAGCCGGCTGAACCGACGGCGAGTCCATGAGAGTGATCGCCGGGTCGGCCGGCGGGCTCCGGCTCGACGTGCCGAAATCGGACGTGCGGCCGACGATGGATCGCGTGAAGGCAGCGATCTTCTCCAGTCTGGGCGAGGCGATCATTGGCGCGTGCGTTCTGGATCTGTTTGCCGGAACAGGCGCGCTCGGCATCGAAGCGCTCAGCCGCGGCGCCGCCGCCGCTACTTTTGTGGACGACAAACGAATGTCGGTGGCGGCGATCGAGTCCAATCTGGCCCACACGAAATTCGCTGGCACCGTCCGGCAATATGATGTCTTCGAATTCATTCGGACGAGTCGCACGGACAAAGGTTTCGACTTCATCTTCGCTGACCCGCCGTACGAGAAAACGCGTTCCGGCGAGACGTTCACCGCATTGCTGATGAACGATCCGAAGCTCGCGGCCTTGCTCGCACCGGGAGGAGTTTTCATTCTCGAGAAACGGCCGGACGAGGAAATTCCCGCCGCCGAATTGTGGACGGTCACGCGGGCGCGCAAATACGGCGCGACCGAAGTGCTCTTCCTCCGTCACGCCAGCGGCACGGCCGAGTAATGTTCCGCTTTCTCTACAATCTCCTCTTCCCGATCGCCCTCCTGCTGATCCTTCCGGGGTACATGGCGAAGTTGCGACGCCGCGGAAATTATCGGCACAAGTTCTGGCAACGCTTCGGAGTTTACGATCGCGAGGTGAGAGCGCGGCTCGCGACAGGCGGGCCTGTTTGGCTGCATGCCGTCAGCGTCGGCGAAGTGGCCGTCGCGCTGAAGCTCGCGGGCAAGCTGAGGGAGATGAACCCGGATTTTCGATGTGTGTTGACGACCACCACTACGACCGGTTTCGCCTTCGCGCAGCAGGCGGCCCACGATTGGATCGAGGTCATGTACAACCCGATCGATTGGTGGCCGGTGACGCGCCGCGCATACGGCGTTATTCGTCCGTCACGACTTGTCCTGGTGGAGGCGGAGGTGTGGCCGAATCTCGTCGCGATCGCGCGCGCCCAGCGGATTCCGATTGCGCTCGTCAATGCGCGCCTTTCGGCTCGATCCGAGGCGCGCTTCCGGCGCTTCCGGTTTGCGGTCGCGCGGACGTTTCGTTGTCTTGATCTCGTCTGCGTGCAGGAGCAGAC
>JALYZW010000261.1 GCA_030945725.1 Verrucomicrobiota bacterium
GCGAAGGACCTCTCCCATTCAGGCGGCGCGTTCGCGGTGTCGCACGGTAGCAATAACGTCCTGGCTTCGTTGCTGTCGTGGCACGCGCGACAGCCCCGCGTGTTTGTGCGAGGTCCTTCGCCGTCTGTGCGGCTCAGGATGACGGACCGCGAACACGTCATGTTGAAAAATGGCCGCTCGCGTTATATCGCCGCGTCTACACCAGATCGCACGCGTCGGCTGGCATCCAGTGGGCCTCTTTGCCCTCCCACTTCACGTTGCAGCCGATTGGGTTCGTGATCGGCACGCTGACCGGCGAATCCGACAAAATTTCATCCAGGGCCCGCTCGAGATCACGCGTAGTTGATCTCTCGGCCTGCCGCGGGTTGTCGATTGCACGGCCCGTGTAGACGAGCCGGCGTGCGCGATCGAACACGAAGAAGTGTGGCGTCCGCAGGGCGCCGAAAGCGCGCGCGACATCCTGCGATGCATCGTGGAGATAGAGCCACGGAAATCGGTGCTCCTGCATCCGCTCTACCATGTGCGGGAAGTCATCCTCAGCATAGGTGTGCGCACTGTTCGAATTGATCCCGACGAAGCGCGCCCCTCTTGGTCCGAACTTTTCCACGGTGCGGCGCGTCATTTCATCTGAGCCCGTCACGTACGGGCAATGGTTGCAGGTAAAGGAAATCACCAGCACCGGATCCGCCTCGAAATCCGCCGGCGCATAGGTTTTCCCATCGGTCGCCGGAAGACGAAAATCCGGCACGCGGGCGCCGATCGCGAGGGTGAAGCTCATGTTTCAATCGGTAACGCCGTTCGCGTCCCGCGCAAACGTTTCGCCGCCTAATGCAAAGGCCCGGCGCACGTGCTAAACTGCGCACATGGATACGCCACAGATTACTGCCTACCTGAAAACTCAATGCGGCTGGAGTGCCGGCGTCCGTGCCGTGCTCGCCAAATACAATCTTCCGTTCACCGAAAAGGACATCATCCAGAATCCGGCGTTCCGCTGGGAAATGGAGACGAAAAGCGGTCAACCGCTCTCGCCCTGCGTGGAGATCAACGGCGAGATGCTGCCGGATGTGAGCGGCGAGGAAGTGGAGAAGTATTTGATTGAACACAAAGTGATTCAACCGAGCAGCGCCGCGCCGGCTGTGCCGATCAACGCGCCTTGTGCGACGGAGCAGCACGGGTCGCCGGTCCAAATGCGTTTGTAGCGGCTCCGATCCACGTCGAATGGGCGAGGGATGCTCGCGCCGCGAAAACGCGCTGTGGAACTACGGCCGCCGGTCGAAGTGAAGTAATTGATGAAGTATTTCGCGCGTCTCACGCCGAGGAACGGCGGATCGTCCGGTGCAGGAAAATTCCGCTTTTCCTGGAAGCTCGCGCTTCTCATTCTGCCGGTTCTGATCGTCTTCGGGGTCGTCGCATTCTACGGAGTTTGGGCGCAGACGCTCGACCTGAAACAGGTCGGCGAAATGCCGGAGCGCAACACGGTGCTCGATGTCGACGGCAAGATTTACAGCCGTCTCGCAGGCGCGAACCGGATGAAGGTCGCCTACAACGAAATCTCGCCGTTGTTTGTCGAGGCACTGCTCGCCCGGGAAGACACGCGCTTCTTCCAGCACGGGGGGATTGACTGGCGAGGCATCATCCGGGCGGCCTTTCGTGACCTAACGAGTGGTTCGGCGAAAGAAGGCGCGAGCAGCCTGACCCAGCAACTGGCGCGGAACAGCCTTCCGCTCGGCGGCCGCTCGATCAAACGGAAGCTGCTCGAAGCGATGGTCGCATTGCGCATCGAGCGCGAATTCACGAAACAGCAAATCCTCGAGCTCTACATGAACCGGATCTATTTCGGCTCCGGATGCTACGGCGTCGAGACAGCCTCGCTCGCGTATTTCGGGAAAGACGCCTCGAAGTTAAACCTCTCCGAAGCTGCCGTGCTGGCGGGATTGATCCGCAGTCCGAATCGGTTCTCGCCGTTGAAAAATCCCGAGGGTGCGGCGGTGCAACGGGACACCGTGCTCGATCGCATGGTCGAATTGAAAAAGATCAGCGCGGCGGACGCGCAGCAGGCGAAACAAGCGCGGGTCTCGTCGCATCCGAAGCGCTTGGCCACGATCCAGGAAAACTACGCGATGGACGCCGTGCAGCGCGATTTGAACCTGCTGCTGACGGCAGACCAGATCGACCAGGGTGGTCTCTATATCTACACGACATTGGATCCGGCCGTGCAGAATGCCGCGCAACAAGCGGTCGAGACGCAGCTCGCGAAGATCGAGCACCAGGCGAATTTCCACCACCCGATCAAGGCGAATTACCGTCCGCCCGATGAAGGCGAGGATGCGGCCATGCCGTACCTTCAGGGCGCGCTGGTCGCGATCGATAATGGGAGCGGCGGGATTCGCGCGCTCGTCGGCGGGCGCGATTATGGGCAGAGCAAATTCAACCGCGCGCTGGCGCCGGCGAACCGGCAGGTCGGTTCCTCCTTCAAGCCTTTCGTCTACACACTCGCGTTCATGCACGGACTACTGCCGGGCTCGGCGGTCAGCGACGGCCCGCTTCAGCCCGGCGAAATTTCCGGCGCCGGCAATTGGGCGCCGGGAAATTCCGACGGAAAATTCGAAGGCGTCCAGCCCGTCTCCTATGGCCTGATCCACTCGCGGAACACAATGAGCGTTCGCGTCGGTGAGTTCGCCGGCTTGGATGAGGTGCAGAAAACCGCCACGACGTTGGGCCTCGGCGAAAGCATTCCGCACGGCCCCGCGATTTACATCGGCTCGTTCGAATCGGACCTGAAAGATCTGACCTCGGCTTACACCGTGTTTCCAAATGCGGGGGTGCGGAAGCAAAGTTACATCATCGAACGGATCGACGACGCCGATCACAATCCGATCTACCGCGCGGCGCACGTGACTGTTCCTGCGCTTGATCCGAGTGCGACCTGGATGGCGTCGCAACTGATGGAACAAGTGCTCACCACCGGCACGGCGGCAAGCGCGAAATCGCTCGGCTTCAAACTGCCCGCGGCCGGCAAAACCGGGACGACGAACGACTATAAGGACGCCTGGTTCATCGGCTATACGAGCGCGCTCACCTGCGGCGTGTGGGTCGGATTCGACCAGCCGGTCACGATCATTCCGCACGGATACGGCGCGGCACTCGCGTTACCGGTCTGGACGCAGGTGATGATGAAAGCGTCGCAGCGATACCCCGCGCAGACGTTGCAGCCGACCATGCAATTGGCCCGCGGAACGGTCTGCTCGATCTCGAATCGGCTCGCGACGAGCGGCTGTGAAAGCGCGGGCACGGCATACCAGATCACGATCCCGGTCGACAAGATGCCGCAGACGGCCTGCGAAATTCACGGCGGGACGCAGACGATTTTCGCGCAACGGCTCGAGGACCTGGGGCAAAAAGCCGGCGCAGTTCCCAACCGGCTGATCCAATCGTTCCGCAAATTTTTCGGCGGTCGCTAGCGGGCCATTGCGGAACGTCGGAACGCGTCGGCCTCTTCGTCGCGGCTCTCGGCCGCCCCTCGCCATTAAGCGACGGCCCGCCGCTTCTGTTTGGTCAGCGATGCGGTGGACGGGCGGCGCGCGGAAGTTTTCGGCTTCAAGGATTTGTTCCGATCCAGGCTTTGCTGCAGAACCTTCACGAGATCGACGACGTTCGTCGCCTGCCGCGGCGCGATCGGTTCAGAGGTGACTTCCTTGTTCTGCGCCTTCTGCTCAATCATGGCCAGGAGCGCGGTCCGGTATTCATCGCGGTACTTGTCGGGTTGCCACTCGCCCGACATCGTCTCGATCAACATCTCCGCCATTTTCACTTCGCGCGGATTGAGTTCGGGCGTCGGTGGCGAGAGTTCATCCGCGGACAAAATTTCGTGCGCGAAGTGCATCAATTCCAGGATTAGGAACAATCCGTCCGGTCGCACCGCTGCGAGGTACTCTCGATTCCGGATCGCAACTTTTGCGATTCCGATCTTGCCGGATTTCAGGAGTGCTTCCCGCAATAACGCGTACGCTTTCTCACCGCCTTTCTGCGGCTCAAGGAAATACGGCTTGTAGAAATACTTCGGGTCCACCGCATCGAGCTCGACGAAATCGGTGATATCGACGGAGTGGGTGGACTCGATTTTCACCTTCTCGAAGTCTTCGTCGCTCAGCACCACGTAACGACCGCGCTCGTACTCGTAACCTTTGACGATTTCAGCCGATGGCACTTCCTTGGCATCGGCATCGGCCACCTTCTTGTAGCGGATTGGGCTGAGGTCTTGTTTGCGCAGTTGCTTGAAACTGACGGACTCTTCGCGAGTCGCCGGATAGACTGCGACCGGGATGTTGACGAGGCCAAAACTGACGCTGCCTTTCCAGATTGAGCGCATAGAACCGAGAATAATTACACAAGAACGGCACGGCCGTCACTCGTAAACTTAACGGGAGATTGCTAGCATCAACCGTCGGCGGCGGAGATCAGCGGAGCTATGAACAGCGGGTGAAGGGAATCGAACCCTCGACCGAAGATTCACAAGCTGCATCAGATGAGCAAGTTCCAAGTGTGGCCTTGGGTGACCATACACAAATACGCGCACAGATTGCAGACACGCTCGGTCATGAACTGTCGGAAGTAGTCGCGGCTTGGCCTCAACTTTCCGCTCCTTTGCGGGCGGCAATTCGTGCAATCGTGCAGGCGTCGGG
>JALYZW010000272.1 GCA_030945725.1 Verrucomicrobiota bacterium
ACATGAAACGGCTCCGCTTAAACTGGGTGGGAATATTTGCGTGAAAGTTCGTGAATCACGCGGCCGAGTTTCTCGCGCACTTCCGCGCTGATTTCGCCGTTCGAGTGCATCGCGGCGAGGCAGAGATTGTCGTGCATGAAAAACGTGACCGCGCCTTTCGCGCACGAGAGCGTCATCCCGCGCAAGGCACCGAGCTTCGTCTCGCCCATGTGCGTGTCGATCCGTTGCAGAAGCGAGGGCGCCATCGCGCATAAGGCGTCGGTCTGAAATTCGGCGGGCAAGCTCCCGGCCAGGCTCAATCCGTCCGCGAACATGATCGCGCTGGCTTTCACGCCGGGCATGCGATTGAGGTGTGCGACGACGGATTTCGCATCGAGTTTTTCATCCGTGTCGAGCGCGACCTGCAGCGGACTGCGCAGCGGCGCGTCGGCCTTCCGCGTCTCAATGTCGTTCGCGTCGAGCGATGGTTGCGGTTCACTTTCGCGCACTTCCGGAAGTGCGGCCGCCGGTTTCGCCACCGGAGTTCCGGAGACATTGAATCGCTTCGCGTCTTCCTCCGCCTTCGCCGAAAACGGCGTGGCAAAATTTGCGCCCGCTTCCTGTTCCACCTGATCGTGGCGCATTCGCAACGACGTCGTCGGAAGGTTCTTCAGCACCTCCTGGAGGGGCAGGATGATGTCCGCGGCCGCGCCTTCGGCGTTAAATAAACCGCGAAAACTCTGCGGGATCGCGACCTGAAACACCATCGGCGTAATGCTGATTCGTCCGCTCGCGAGCTGCGGTTCCACGATCGAAAACGGCAACTCGATACGCACATCGTCCGGCACCGAACCCGGGTCGCCGGTGAGCTGAAAGGGAGGCAGCGTTTGCAGAATCGTTTTTAGTCCGATCCTGATCTTCACTTCGCCCGTCGCGGATTTTGCGCCCGTGGCGGGCAGATCGGGCACGAGGTTCGGTTTTTCTGCGGTGAGCCACGCATCCGGTTCGCGCGCAGCTTCGCTCGCTGCGGCCGAGGGAATCTTGAACGGAATCCGCATTGGCGCTGGCGGCGGCGCCGCTGCTTCGCCGCTTGGAACGGACGGCCCGGCTGAGGCTGGAACACTCTCAGTGGCGGGCGCGTCCGTTCCGTTCGGTGAAAGCTTGAAAGGAATGCGAGCGCGCGGGGCGCCGGTGACGGTGGCCGGGGCCGGCGCGAGCGGCGGTGGCGCGATCACGGGTTCCGGTTCCGCGTCCGCGAAAGAAAGCGCGGTCGGCGGTTGCACGCGGACCGGCGGAAAGTCGCCTGTCTCGAGAATCTCGGTCGTCGTGCCGAAACGCTCGTTGTCCTCCATCGTCACCTTGAGGAATGGCGTCTCCACTTGCGGCACCGCGCCTGGCCGCACCTGATCGCTGCGCACCTGCAGTTTAGTGAATTCATCGAGCACTTTCCCGAAAGGCAGCGCGATCTGCGTCGTGTCGCCGGCCGCGACTTCGCGCAGGAAAATATGCGGAACCTGCTGGTGAATAGTGGCGAGCGACACGGTCGGCCGGCCATTCGCCATTCCCTTTTCTACTTCGGCAGCCTTGACCAGGATCCGGTCCGCCCCTTTGAGCGTGTCGATCGGCTGGATGTAGCCGTCCGGAATTTGCGCCACCACGTCGGCGAGCTCGAGCGAGATGACGCGCTCGACTCTTGGCTCCAGCGCGAGCGCTACCGCTGGCGGCAAATCGCGAGACGCGGGCCCATTGAACGAGACCGTCCGTGGCGCAGCGGAAGGCGCCGGTGCAGTAGCTTTCGGCGCGGGCGCTTGGGACGTGGATGGAGCTGACGGCATCGGCGCGGGCTCCATTGACCGTTGCCCATTCAAAGTTTGCGGCGCGACCGTGCGGGTCGCGTTCGGCATAACCGTTTTGCTCATCCGCTCGCTGCTCGGCTTTTCGAGTGGCGGAGGCGGCGCAGGCGGCGCGCTCGTCACCTTGGGCGCTTTGTCCGCCTTGGACTTCTGAAAATAATGCAGAAATGGAATAGCCATCGGTCTAGTGGTCCTCTGCGGTCACGCGCCAGACCTCTTCCAGCGTCGTAATCCCTTCGAGCGCCTTGTCGATGCCGACCATGCGCAGTGTTTTCATGCCTTCGCTCACCGCCTGATTCTTGATCACGGTCGCGGAGGCGCGTTTGATGATCAGACGCCGCACAGTTTCGGAAACCGGCAGCGCTTCAATGATCGCGGCGCGGCCGACATAGCCACGGTGTTTGCAGCGATCGCAGCCGGCGCCGTGATAAAATACCGTCTCGTCATTCTGCTGCAGCCCGAGGCGGTCGAGCATCTCCGGCTCCGGAACAAATTCTTCGCGGCAATTCGTGCAGATCCGCCTAACGAGTCGTTGTGCGCAGGCCATGATGATCGAGCTCGAGATCAGGAACGGCTCGATCCCCATGTCGTCGAGTCGGGTGATCGCTCCCGCGGCGTCATTCGTGTGCAAAGTCGAGAGGACCTGGTGACCGGTCAGCGCGGCTTTCACCGCGATGTCGGCCGTTTCGTTGTCACGAATTTCACCGACCATCACGATGTCCGGATCCTGTCGCAGGATTGACCGCAGCGCGGTCGAGAAATCGAGACCGATATCGGCGCGGACCGCGACCTGGTTGATCCCAGCCAGCTCGTATTCGATCGGGTCTTCGACCGTCACGATGTTGTATTGCGGGCTGTTTAGTTCCTGCAGCACCGAGTAGAGCGTCGTCGTCTTGCCGGACCCTGTCGGGCCGGTCACGAGGATCATCCCGTGCGGCGCATCAATCGCCTTCTTGAATTTCTCGAGCGTCGCTTCGTCCATCCCCATCTGGTCGATGCTGCCGGTCAGTGCCGTCTTATCGAGCAGACGAATCACGATCTTTTCGCCGTAGGCAGTCGGCAGAACCGAGACGCGCAAATCGATGTCCTTGCCCATCACCTTGATGCGAAAACGTCCGTCCTGCGGCACGCGCCGCTCCGCGATATTGAGGCCGGCGAGAATTTTGATGCGCGAGGTGATCGCGAGCTGCAGCGCTTTCGGCGGCGACTCCGCCATGATCAATTCGCCGTCGATCCGGTAGCGCAGCTTCACCATCTTCTGGAAAGGCTCGAGGTGAATGTCGGACGCCTTTTCCTTGACCGCCTGCACGAGGATCAGGTTCACGATCTTGATCACGGGCGCGTCCGCGCTGTCGGCCGCGAGATGGTCGAGATCGATCTCTTCCGATTTCTTCGATTCGACTTCAACATCGGCGTTCGCTGCCGCCTCATCGGCGACCTGCTTCAGCACCTCCTGCATTTTCGCGCCGCCGTGATGAACCCCGGCCAGCGCGTCGAGCACGGAACGCTCCGTCGCGATCATCGGCAGCACATCCAGCTGCACCCGCCGCTTCACGTCGTCGATCGCGAGCACGTTGGTCGGGTCCGCCATCGCCACGAAAAGCTTTCCGTTCAGCCGCGCGATCGGCACCAGCTTGTTCGCCTTCGCCATGTCGCGCGGCACGAGCGACATGATCTCTTCCGGAATCCGCAGCTTGCCGACATTGACCGGCGCCGTGTTCAGGCAGCGTCCCATGCTGAACGTCATGTCCTGGTCGGATACGTACTGCTTGTCCGTCAGGATCTTCAGCAGGCGCCCGCCTTCTTTTTGCTGAATGCCGACCGCTTCCTCGAGCTGGTTCGGCAGGAGCAGGCCGTCCTCGATCAGGACATCGGCGATCCGTTCCGCGAATGATTTGCTTCTCATCGCTTGCACTACGCCCGGCTCTCCAGCCGGTAGTTATCCTGCAGGCATTTGATCACCGCCCCCGGCCGCGCCAGGTACCACTGCAC
>JALYZW010000286.1 GCA_030945725.1 Verrucomicrobiota bacterium
CATTTCCCTTTTGTCGCGCGACGAGTTTCTCGGCTTCGCGAACGGTCGCACTCCGCCGCAAGATCGTCTCCGCCACGGCCAACTGTTCGCCCTGATCTTTCAGCCCGAGCAGCACTTTCGCATGGCCAACCGTGAGCAGATTCTGCGTCACCCACGACTGGATTTGCGAATGCAAATCCAGGAGGCGCATCGAATTCGCGACCGCTTCCCGGCTCCGGCCGACTTTAGTCGCGATCTCTTCCTGGCGCATCTGAAACTCGCCCGCGAGCCGCGCGTAAGCCTGCGCTTCCTCGATCGGATTCAGGTCCGCCCGCTGCAGATTTTCGATCAACGAAAGCTCGAGGACCTCGAGATCGGTCGCGCTCCGAGTGATGACCGGAACACTCGTTAGGCCAAGTTCTTGTGCTGCGCGCCATCGCCGCTCGCCGGCAATTAATTCGCGTCGTCCGTCCACCTGTCGCACGACGAGCGGCTGGATGATTCCGTGTTCGCGGATGGAATTAACCAGCTCGGTCAGCGCCTCTTGCGCGAACTCCTTCCGCGGCTGAAGCGGGCTCGCTGTAATGTCCGCGAGCGCGATCTGCTCGACGCGGTCCGTGCTGTCCTCGCGCCCCATCGCTGGAGCAGGCGCGGGCCGTGCGCTTATTAATGCGCCGAGACCTTTGCCGAGACCGGTTTTTCCCATCTGCGGCAGGCTATCGGAATGGCTTTGGTTAAGCAAACGCTAGACCTCGACGATGTGGCAGACGCCGCAGATCCACTCCCGGCGCTGCGCGACGCACCGCGCACGCAACACACCGCGCGTGCACTTTCCCGCTCTCTGTCATCCTGAGCCGCGCGAGACGGCGAAGGACCTCGCCTATTCAGATAGAACGCTCGCGGTGTAGCTGGCCAAGGAACCACCCCATCGTTTCAATGCTGCCGTTCGATAGGTGGAAACCGTGGTGTTTATGAGAGGTCCTTCGCCGTCTGGCGCGGCTCAGGATGACAACGAGCGCCTCGATCGCAAGTCGCCCGGAACGCGCTGCGTAGTTTAATTGCGGCGCTCGCTCGCGGCGATTATCGTCCGCGCCATGCCGGCCCTTCCCGAAGTTTTCACGCTCGGCCATTCCCCAGATCCCGATGACGCGTTCATGTTTTACGCGATGGCCGAACATAAGATCGACCTGCGCGGCTACCGGTTCGAGCACCGCCTCGAGGACATTCAGACGCTGAACGAACGTGCGCTGCGCGGCGAATTGCACATCTCGGCCATCTCGATTCACGCCTACGCTTCCGTGACCGGCCGCTACGCGCTTCTCCCGTGCGGCGCCAGCATGGGCGACGGTTACGGACCGATGATTGTGGCGGAGGCCGTCGGCAATTCGAGCAGCCGCCTGTCGGATGATGAAGTCCGCGCATGGCTCCGCGGGCGTACCGTGGCGGTGCCGGGCCTGATGACGAGCGCGTACCTGGCGCTTCAACTTTTCGCCGGTGAATTCAAACACATCGTGGTCCCGTTCGATCAAATCTTCGAGGCCGTGAAATCGGGGCGCGCGGACGCCGGCCTCATCATTCACGAAGGCCAGCTCACCTATGCGCGAGCCGGCTTCACAAAGATGCTCGATCTCGGCGAATGGTGGAAACGAACGACCGGCCTGCCGCTGCCCCTCGGCGGAAATGTGTTGCGTAAGGATTTTCCGGCGGACGTCCGGCGCGATTTATCCGCGATCCTGCGCGAGAGCATCGACTACGGGCTGGCGCATCGGGCGCAGGCGGTGCGTCACTCGATGCCGTACGCGCGTGACATGGATGAACTGCTCGCCGGCGAGTTCATCGGCATGTACGTGAACGATTACACGCTCGACTACGGAGAGACCGGGCGCGCTGCGATCCGCAAGTTTCTGGGCGACGCGGAAGCGCGCGGGTTTGTGCGGAAAGCGGTCGAACTGGAGTTCGTGGACTAAACGATTGACCGCGCGCCAAACCGCGCCGCTTATCGCTTCACTTTATCAGGCTTCGACGGCTTGGCTGCCTGCTGCGCGAACGATTTCACTTTCTGGAACTCCTGTTGGAAACCGTTCGCGAAATCGTGCGTTCCGTACTCGAAGAGGACGACAAAGCAGAACGTAAAAAAAGCGAACAGGACGATCCAAAACAGTCCGCGCATCAACGACATGCAACGATCGTACCTTATTGAATCCCGGAGGTCAACGAAGGTGAACGAGCGCGTCGCCGGACCAGGCCAAAGTTCGAATTGATCGCAGCGACGTAGCTGGCATCCTTCCCGCCATGCGCGTGTCACTCCTGGACTTGAGCGAGCAATACCGCGCGCTCGCCGAGCCGATCCGCGCGGAAATCGACGAGGTGCTTCGGACGCAGGATTTCATTCTCGGCGCGAAGGTGGAAGAGTTCGAGGCCGCGATCGCGCAGTTCTGCGGCGTGCCACACGCGATCGGCGTCTCATCCGGAACCGACGCCCTTCTCGCAATCCTGATGGCGTTCGGCCTCGGTCGCGGCGATGCGGTCATCACGACCGCGTACACGTTTTTCGCCACCGCGGGGTGCATCGCCCGGGTCGGCGCGACGCCCGTCTTCGTGGACATCGAGCCGAACACTTACAACATCTCGCCGGTCGCAGTGGAGCGGTATCTGCGAGAAAATTGCCAGCGCGATGCGGATGGCGTTTTGCGAAACGAACGCGGTGAACACGTCCGCGCGCTCGTGCCGGTCCACCTCTTCGGTTTGTGCTGCGAGATGAAGGCGCTGCAGGCGATCGCGGCGGAATACGGCCTGGCGTTGATCGAAGACGCGGCGCAGGCAATTGGCGCGGAATATCCGAGCGCCGCCGGACCAAAGCAGGCGGGCGCGATGGGCATCGCGGGCTGCTTTAGTTTTTACCCATCGAAAAATCTCGGGGCAGCGGGCGACGCCGGGCTCGTCATCTGCCGCGACGATGATGTCGCCGACCGCCTGCGTGTTTTGCGTCAACACGGGATGGAGCTGCGCTATTTCCACCACGTTATCGGCGGCAATTTTCGGCTCGATGGCATTCAGGCCGCGGTCCTCAAAGTGAAGCTGCCGTTTCTGAACGAATGGTCGGCCGCCCGCCGCACGGTCGCCGATTTTTACCGCGAAGAATTCACGGCCCGTGGAATAACCGGTCACCTCACGCTACCGGCTGAGCCGTTCCGAGGGGCCGGCCTAACGAATCATCACATCTACCATCAATACGTGATCCGCACCGCGCAACGCGACCGGCTGCGCGATCACCTGAGCCAGCGCGGCGTCGGCACCGCCATCTATTATCCACTCGGCCTTCATCAGCAGAAATGCTTCGAATATCTCGGTTACTGCGAGGGCGATCTTCCGGAGACCGAGCGCGCCGCGCGCGAGACGCTCGCGTTGCCGATTTATCCCGAACTGACGCGCGAGCAGCAACCGTACGTCGTCGATTCCATCGCGGATTTTTTTGCCGCGAAAAACTGAACGCGGCCGCCGCAACGGCCGGTCCAAAACACTTGCGAGCGTGGGCCCGCGAGCCTATATCAACGCTCGCGCAACGGGTAGGTACCGAAGTGGCCAAACGGGGCGGACTGTAAATCCGCTGGCTTACGCCTTCGTTGGTTCGAATCCAACCCTGCCCAGGCTTTCGGCGCGAGAAAATTTCCGTCATTTCGAGCGCAGCGCAGCCGAGAAATCCCGTGGCGTTACGTCACGCGCCGGCCGCGGGATGTCTCGACTCCGCTCGACATGACCGGTAGAATTGCGCTCTCATGATGCGCATCTTTCCCATCACCCTCGCCACCGCGGTTCTGGTTTCGTCAGCGCCCGGCGCGCCAGTGGAGAATCTCGCCGATGCCACGAAGTCGCTGCATTCGTTCTTCGATGCGGAATGGGAATACGAGATGGAGCAGAGTCCCATCCGCTCCTCGCTCCTCGGCGATCGGCGTTGGAACGATCGATGGGATGATGAATCGCTGGGCGCGATCAAAAAACGCGAAGAGCACACCGGAGAGGCGCTCGCGAAGTTAGCGAAGATGGATCGCGCGGCGCTGCCGCCGGTCGAGCAGCTGAATTACGACCTCTTCCAAAAGGATCTGCAGGACCAAGTCGAAGCCGCAAAGTTCCGCGAATATCTGATGCCGATCAATCAGCGCGGAGGTATCCAGACCGCCGATGAGTTGACCGATCAGCTCCGATTCGAAACGGTCAAAGACTACGAAGATTGGATCGCGCGACTCCGCGCCTTTCCGGTGCTCATGGACCAGGACATCGCGCTGATGAAAGAAGGCGCGGTGGCCAAAATCATCTGGCCGAAAATCGTACTCAACCGCGTGCCGGCGCAGATCGACAAGCAGCTCGTTTCGAACCCGGAGGCGAGCCCGTTTTTCAAGCCCTTCAAAAAGTTCCCGGCCTCGATTTCGGCCGCGGACCAAACACGCCTCGCGCAAGCCGGGCGCGAAGCGGTCGCGGGCGCGGTGCTGCCGTCGTTTCAAAAACTGAAGACCTATTTCGTGGGCGAATATCTACCGGCTGCGTTCGACCAGGTCGGCGTCTGGCAAATGCCGAACGGCGCGGAGTTCTACGCCTACCTCGCGCGGCATCACACGACCACTTCACTCACGCCGCAGGAAATCCACGAACGCGGTTTGAGCGAAGTGAAACGCATCCGCGGCGAGATGCAGGGCATCATGGACAAGGTCGGATTCAAAGGGACGCTCCCGGAATTTTTCACGAAACTGCGAACCGATCCGCAGTTCTACTACAAGACGCCCGATGAGCTGCTCAACGCGTATCGCGCCCTCGCCAAGACGATCGATCCGAAGCTGGTCAAAGTCTTCAAGACGCTGCCGCGCACGCCGTACGGGGTGACGCCGATTCCGGATAATATCGCGCCCGACACGACGACCGCGTACTACAACGAACCGGCCGCTGACGGCTCGCGACCCGGACAGTATTTCGTGAATCTCTACAAGCCCGAAACGCGGCCGAAGTGGGAGATGATGGCGTTGTCGCTCCATGAATCCGTGCCGGGGCATCACCTGCAAATCTCCCTCGCGCAGGAGGCGGGCGAGATGCCGAAGTTCCGCCGGTTCGGCCACTACACCGCGTTTGTGGAAGGCTGGGGCCTGTACGCGGAATCGCTCGGCGAGGACATGGGTTTGTACGAAGATCCGTACGCGAAATTCGGCCAGCTCACCTACGAAATGTGGCGCGCGGTGCGGCTCGTGGTCGATACCGGCATGCACTCGATGAAGTGGGATCGGCAGCGCGCGATCACCTTCTTTATGGATAACGCCGCCAAGTCCGAGAATGACATCGTGAACGAAATCGATCGCTACATTTCGATGCCGGGACAGGCGCTCGCCTACAAGATCGGCGAGCTGAAATTGAAGGAGCTGCGCGACCGCGCGAAACGCGAGCTGGGCGACAAATTTACCCTCGGCGAATTTCACGACGCGGTCTTGCTGACCGGCCCGGTGCCGCTCGATGTGCTCGAGCGAAACATCGACGCTTGGATCGCGGCGAAGAAGAACGCGCCGTCGAAGGGTTGATCCACACGACGTCATCCCGAGCGAAGCCGAGGGACCCCGTGGCAGTATCGACGGTATTGCATCGGGGTCCCTCGACTTCGCTTCGCTCCGCTCGGGATGACGGGAATTGTAGCGCAAGCATTCCTGCTTGCCGCGGCGAACGGACGGGAAGGCAAGCAGGAGTGCTTGCCCTACAATGACACTTCAGCGGCGCGGCCCTCACGCGGTCGATTAATCGGAAGGAAAGAATGAGCCGGTTCCGCCTCTTCGATCTCAACGATCCGCAGCGTCTTGCCGCGACTACGACGGAAGGCCCGCTGCTGATCCTGGCCGGCGCGGGCACCGGGAAAACGCGCGTGATTACCGCGCGCGCCGCGTACTTGATTTCGCAAGGAACCGATCCGTCGCAGATCCTTGCCGTCACGTTCACGAACAAAGCGGCGGCGGAAATGCGCGAGCGACTCGCGAAAATGGTGGAGCCCGAGGAAGCGAAGAAGGTCACGATGTCGACCTTCCACGCGCTTTGCCTGCGGATTCTCCGCGCGGGGATCGATCGGCTCGGTTACAAACATAACTTCAGCATTTACGACGAAGGCGATCAGTCTGGCCTGATCAAAAAAATCATCGCGCGCATCGCGGCGCGCGATGAAAAGCTGGACGCGAACATCGCGAAAGCGCTGATCAGCAAAGCCAAAAACAACGGTTGGTCGCCGCCGGTCGGGCCAACAACCGCGACCGTAAACATCGGTCATCCTGAGGCCGGCGAAGCGCGCCGAAGAACCTCGCATTCGGAACTTGTGCAGCCGAGCGGCGGCGGAACGAACCAAGGCCCTGTGCGAGGTCCCTCGCCGTCGGCGCGACTCGGGATGACAGCAGATGATGATCGCGACACGCTGCTTGGTGAGGTGTATCGCCGTTACCAGGAGGAATTGAAAACCGCGAACGCGGTGGATTTCGATGACCTCCTGCTCCTGGCGGTGAAGCTGCTCAGCGAGCACGACGATGTGCGGCAGCGCTGGCGAAATCACTTTCGCTATCTCATGGTCGATGAATTTCAGGACACGAATAAGCTGCAGCTTGAGCTCGTGAGCCTGCTCGCGGATGAACGTCGCAACGTCGCAGTGGTCGGCGACGACGATCAATCGATCTACGGTTGGCGCGGCGCGGAGGTATCGAACATTCTCGAGTTCGAGCATCACTTCCCGAACCCGACGATCGTGAAGCTCGAGCAGAATTACCGCAGCACGAATGCCATTCTCGGCACCGCGAATTCATTAATCAAAAACAATCCGCGCCGTCGCCCGAAGAAGCTCTGGAGCGCGAGTGGTCCCGGCGAAAAAGTGCGGCTCGTGCAGGCGCCGAATGATCGCGAGGAGGCGCAGTTTGTGACCGAGGAAATCCACCGGCGCAGTACCGATACCGGCGATCCCTGGGAGAGTTTCGCGGTCTTGTTCCGCATGAACGCGCAGTCGCGTTTGCTCGAGGAAAACTTGCGGCGGTTGCAAATCCCGTATCGAATCGTGGGCGGGAAAAGCTTTTTCGACCGCCGCGAAATCAAGGACCTGATCGCGTACATGAGCGTCCTCGTGAATCCCGACGACGACGCGAGCTTGCTGCGCGTGATCAACACGCCGGCGCGCGGGATCAGCGCGGCCACGGTCGAGAGCGCGACGGAATGGAGCGTGCGCCATAAATTGAGCGTCTGGTGTGCGCTGCAGTCGCCGGATTTTCTCGCGACCCTGAGCACGCGAACCCGCACGAGCGTGCAGGCCTTTAGCGAGTTAATCGATTCCTGCGAAACGAAATTGAACGAGCCGCTGATTGACGAGGCCGCAGTCGTCTCCGGGTTAATGACGGAAGTCGGCTACAACGCGGATCTTCGGCGCAGTTCCAAGACGGCCGAGGAAGCGGACATGCGCGAGTCTAATCTGTTCGATATGCTGCGCGACCTCGCGGCTTTTCTCGGACGTTCGACAAAAGGGCTGCGCGGTTTTCTGGACGAGATCGTGCTCGACCAGGAGCGCGAGGAGGAAAAGGAAGACGACCTCGAAAAGAAACGCGGCGTGACCTTGATCACGATGCACGCTGCGAAGGGCCTGGAGTTTCCGCACGTTTACCTGCTCGGGCTCGAGGAAGGTCTGCTGCCGCACGAGCGTTCGAAAACTGAAGGGACGATCGATGAGGAGCGGCGGCTGCTTTACGTCGCGATCACCCGCGCGATGCGCAGCCTGACCCTGAGTTATTGCCGCGACCGCATGAAATGGGGCAGCGTCAGTCCGTGCTATCCCAGCTCATTCATCAAAGAGCTGGCGCCGGAGTGGCTGGAGATCATCGATCTGCAAAAATTGCTGAGCACGCCCGTCGCGGAATCGACCGCGAAAAGTCGCTTCGCGCAGATGCGCGCGGCGCTCGGCGGGTGAGATATCGCGGGCGCTCGCAAGGTTCACCGACCCAAGCCGTCATCGTGAGCTGGACACAAAGCCGTCATCCTGAGCCGCGCACAGCCCGTCATCCTGAGCCGCGCACAGGCCATCATCCTGAGTCGCGCACAGGCCGTCATCCTGAGTCGCGGAGACGGCGAAGGATCTCACTGAAGCACCACGGTTTCCGCGAGCGGTCCGGCAGCAACGAAGCCGAGATGTAATTGCTGCCGACCCACCACGCTAACACGCCCCCTGAATCGGTGAGGTCCTTCGCCGTCTGCGCGGCTCAGGATGACAGACGCACTGCGCGCGGCTCAGCGCATGAGCGAGGGCGCGCGAAACAGCCGATCGAGTTTCGGAAAATCGCGGTCGCGGCCGCTGTTTCCTTCATCGAAGATTTTGTCCTGCCTCCCACCGCATTCCACCGCCGGTCTCTTCGCCGTATCCGGAGTAGAGCTTGTCGACCACTTCCATCCCTTCAACCACGCGACCGATCGGGGCGAAGCCCTGCGCGTCCAGTTTCGAATGATCACCCAGATTGATGAAGAGCTGCGTGGTGCGCGCATCGGGCCCAGTCATCGCGAACGCGACCGTTCCGCGCGCATTTGATTCCCGAACGACGTCGTCAAGGACGGTTTCGCCACGCTACACTTTGGCGATCTCCGGATCGTCGGGGGCTGCTACTGACGCGCCTTACGAGCAGACGCGCGTCCGCCGGCGAAAATGCTGTGGAACGCCTTTTGCACGTTGCGCACGACCGGGTCGGCGGCGGCAGGGGCGCGGCGGGCTCGAGCCGCACGACGCGCGTGCCGCGAACGGCTGGCCGGCTTCACCCGCGATTCCTTGATCGATACGATGCGCAGAGAGTTATCAGCGCCGCGCGCCACGCCGAGAGTGTCGAGGGTTTCGCCGGAAGCCTGCCGCTCCGAAGGGCCGTTCGCGACCTGAAACGCGACCCGGAATTTGGCGGTAACCTTGTCTTTCTCGTTAGCGATCGCGATCGACTTACTGACGTTGTAGGAGCGGCGGGTCCAGCGCTGATCGTAAGTCGCCAGCTCGTTCTGGATGTAAGCTTTGTCGACCGTTCCATGGTCGAAATAATCGACCCGATCATCGAAGAAACTCAGTTCGTCGTGCACGTTCGGGGTGGCGCAGGCGGCAAAATATTTTTGGACGAATTCGCTAACTTCCCTGCGCGTCGGCGGCTCGGTGTGGCCGCGAGAGACGGTGACCGTCGGTGGCGCGGATTTCGCCTCGTGATTCTGGGGTGCGGAGTCGCTTCGCAAGACGGGGATATCTGGGAGGGCGTCGCCGGCGCCGTCGGCCGGGGCTGCCGGCTCATTGATGATGCCGAGGGAGCGGAGCGTATCGTCGTCTGGTATGCCAGTGGTGGCGAGGCCCTGGCGTTCCTGGTATTTTCTCAGCGCGGCGGCGACGTCGACGCGGGTCCGACCGTCAATATCGTTGTAGTAAAGATGGCGCCGTCGGAGTTCCTCCTGCACTTGGCGGGTGGTTTCATC
>JALYZW010000320.1 GCA_030945725.1 Verrucomicrobiota bacterium
CTCCCTTACCGCCGCCACCAACGGAGCGGGCGGGACGCGACCTTGTTTTCGGTAAACGCTGCGATGGTGACGGCTGGCCCCTCGGGGTGTTTGATGTCGTTCTCGAGAATGTGAACGCTTTTGAATCCGGTGACGGTCAGCATTTTGATCAGCGAACCGAGCGTTGGCCAAAATGAATCAGCCGAGAGTCCGCTCAACGGCTCGTCGATACCGCTTTCGAGATGCATTCTGCCCCGATACTCCGGGACCGAGACGTCCGCGTGCTCGTCAGCGCAATAATGCGTCCAGAGGAAAAGGTGCGGACTGATCGCGGGGAACTGCCGCAACAGATTCCACGGTTCAGGCAAGTGATACAGCAGGCCGCTGCAGAAGACCGCGTCGAAAGTTCCAAACTGCTTCAGGTCGGTCGTCTCCAAATCAGCGCGCGCGAATTCAACCTTCCGCGCTTGCATCAGACGTGCCGCGAGGCGTGCGCGCGCAAGATTCTTCTCACGCCCTTCGATCCCGAGGACTCGCTTCACCCCTGGCTGACGAGCGAGGCCGATGGTGTGGCCGCCTTCCAGCGAGCCGAGCTCGAGGATGGTGCGGGCATTTGGAAGCGCCTGCCAGAACTGCACGATGCGTGTGTCGTTGACCGCGTCGAATGTCCCGCCGTAGGCGATCCCGTCGATCACGAATCGGCTGATCCACGTCCCATGCTCGGCGAACGCAGCGGCGGTCGATTGCTGGCTCATCTCACGCACCATCGTGAGCCGGCTCGGAGTTGTCGAGCCGCCGGTCCGAGGTCGTCATCCTGAGCCGCGCGAGACGGCGATGGATCTCGCAAAAACACTGTGGTCGCCCTTCGTCGCACCACCGCACCACAACGCGAACGCCGCCTGAATCGGCGAGATCCTTCGCCGTCTTCGCGACTCAGGATGACTGGTCCCTCGCCCGCGATTGTGACAGTCCAGCCCACCCGCGCGACGCGCGCCTTGTCAGCCGCGCGGGCAAATGTGAATCTTCCCGTCGTATGCCACGCTTGCCGCGCCAGAATTATCACGACATCGAGCGGATCATCGAGTTCGACTTTGTGCGCGCGACGGAGGCGGCGGCACTCAATTCTCTCCAATGGCTGGGGCGCGGCGAAAAGGAAAAGGCGGACGCGTCCGCCTGCGATGCGATCCGCGGGATGTTCGATTTGATGAACATTTGCGGTGAAGTGGTGATCGGCGAGGGAATCAAGGACGACGCGCCGGGGATTTTTAAAGGCGAACATCTTGGGACCTGGCTGCCGGGCGCGCCGCGGTTCGACATCGCGCTCGATCCGATCGATGGCACGACGAACATCTCGAAGGGGGCGCCGAATTCCATCACCTGCATTGCGGCGGCGAGCCCGGAAGCGGGTGTAAAATGCGCGCTGCGCGACATTCCGTCGTTCTATATGATGAAGCTGTCTTACGGCGCGCGGGTCGTGCAGCACATGCAGATCACCGGAATCGATACGATCAAACTGATGAGTCCGGTCGAGGAGACCTTGCTCGCGGTCGCGCAAGCGCTGAACAAGCGCGTGCAGGACGTGGTCGTGATGATGCTCGACCGGCCGCGGCACAAGGAGATCGTCGCGGAAGTGCGCAAAGTCGGCGCTTCGCTCCGCATGATCAGCGATGGCGATATTGCGGCGGCGATGGCGCCGGCGATCCCGGAGAGCGGCGTGGACGTTTACCTGGGAATCGGCGGATCACCTGAAGCAGTCCTGGCGGCAGCCGGGATCAAGTGCCTGGACGGCGACCTGCAATGCATGATGTGGCCACGCGACGAGAAGGAGCGGCAACAGCTGATCGATGATGGCTACGAAGCCGACCTCGGCCGGGTCTTTTTCGCCGACGATCTGGCGAACGGTAAAAACATTATTTTCTGCGCGACCGGTATCAGCGACAGCGCGCTGCTGCGCGGCGTGAAATCGCAAGGTCCGACCGCGACCACCTATTCGGTCCTGATGCGCGCGAAAAGCAAGACGGTCCGGTTCATCCGCGCGCTGCACAATCTCCAGAACAAGACGATTCGGCTCCGCTCGGATAACGGCGAACACGCGATTTAGTTTTCGATGAACCGGAGCGCGAGGATCTGGATGGCCGTGTTCGTCACGTCCATTACGCCGATCGCAGCCGAGCCGATGGATCCGACGACCGGCCGAATGCTCGAGCGTGCGCTCGGGCAGCTGGAGGATTTGCGCAAACAATTGCCGACGCTGCAATATGACGCCGCGGTCCAGGTAAAGGAGTGGGACGGCAAAGGACGCGAGCGAGGGACCGCGAAAGCGACGATGACGGTGCGGCCGGGCCAGCCGCATTCGATCACCTATCTATCGCGTGAGGTGCACGGCAAAGTGAAGTTGCCGGACGAGAACGAGAAGTCGAAAGACGACGACAAGGATCAAACGACATTGCAGCAGTTCGCGGAGCAGCACCGGATCAACGACCGCTTTGATTTCAAAATCAGCGTCGATCCGGAAAACGCGGCGCGGCGAATTGAGTTCACGCCGAAACCGAACCAGCCGGAAAAGAATACCGCGGACCGCTTCCTGGATTCCATCGCCGGGAAAGCAACGATCTCGGAGGACAAAAACCGGGTCACGAAATTCGAGATACACCTTTTGCATCCGTTCCAGCTCTTCTGGATCATCGCGGTGTTGAAAGAGTTCTCGATCGAATACGAATTGCTCGAGCCGAAGGAATTTCTCGGTCATGCGAAAGTGAAGGTGCTCTTCGGCCTGAACACGCCGATTTACACGATGCGTCAGCAGCATGACGTAGAGATGGACAACTTCCGCCGCCGGGAGCCGACTGTCGCCGCCCGCTAGGCGCTCGACGTTTGGGATAGACACCGTCGAGCGCCTTTGTTCAAATCCGCGCACAACGCCTTTTATGAGAGAAATATCCAAGACCGAGCTGTCGCCAGATAATGGCTGTATCATCGATACCAAATGGAAGATCGCGCCGCTGAGCTATCACGCTTGCGCGGCCGGGATGACCCACGCTGAGCCGGGACAGGGCGCCGCGCGGCTGCCCGAGGTCGTGATTTACGATCACATGGGATTTAAAGGCGCCTACGCGCGGACGAATCTCAGTTTTCATCATCTCGGCAAATTCTGGAACGATCGAATCAGCTCGCTCATCGTGGTGAGCGGAGTCTGGCGTTTTTATCGGGACGATTTTTACAAAGGCGATCATTGGGATCTCGGTCCGGGTTACTACGAATGCTTTTTCACCGACAAAGGGCCCGACGATGTGGTCAGCTCGATGAAGGCGATCTCGCTGACCTAATTTTTCGCGGTCAAATTTTGGGGCCGGGCTAAGCCTGGAAAGTGTGCAGCGTTCAACAAAAATCTTTGGCGCGTGCATCACGCTGATCGCGATTAAGTCGGTGCTTTTCGCGACGGAGACTGACCCGCAGTCGCGTTTCGCCCCTTTCGAAACGATGAAGATTCATTACACGAATCGAGGTGAGGGAAAGCAGGCACTCGTCTTCGTGCACGGGTGGAGTTGTGACTCGACGTTTTGGAAGGCGCAGCTGGACGCTTTTCCGCAGACCCGGGTGATCGCGATCGACCTGCCGGGACACGGCGAGAGCGATAAACCCGAGATCGCCTACGATATGGACCTTCACGCGCGCGCGATCGATGCGGTCCTGCGCGACGCGAAGGTCGACCGCGCGGTACTGGTCGGGCATAGCAACGGGACGCCGGTGATCCGGCAGTTCTATCGCAAATATCCTGAGAAGACGCGCGCGCTGGTCATCGTCGATGGCGCGCTCCGCCCCTTCGCGGATGCGGCCGTGATGGAGAAGTTCATCGGGCCGATGCGGGCGCCGAATTACCGCGATTATATCGGCCAGGTGGTGGACGCGATGACGCGGCCGATGAAGGATCAAGCGGCACGCGCGGAGATCAAAGAAGCGATGCTGCGCACGCCGCAATTCGTCTCGGTGAGCGAGATGGAAGCGATCACGAAGCCGGAGCTTTGGAAAGAGGACCAGATCAATGTGCCGACGTTGATGATCATGGCGAAGCAGCCCGCGTGGTCCGCCGATTACGAGCGGTTTGTGCGCGGGCTCGTTCCGGATCTGGATTATCAGGTCTGGGAGGGCGTGAGCCATTTCCTGATGATTGATAAGCCGCAGGAATTCAACGCCGCGGTCGCGGGTTTCCTCGCGAAACTGGGGACTCGTTAGGCCGGCCCGGCGAGCGCGAGCACGCTCTCGGCGCAACCCCACGACAAGGTAAAACCGGAGCCGCCGTGCCCGTAGTTATGAATCACGGGCGCGTTGGTCCGAGAGGGATCGAGCTCGAGGCGGACGCCAGACCTCCGAAACGGGCGAAGCCCAACGCGTTCGCCAGTCGCGTTCGGCCACGTCGTGTTCAAGACCCGCGCACATTCTTCGACGATCGTGGCCGTTTCAATCGCGGAAGGTGCGCGGTCGGCGCTGACCGTATTCGTGCCGCCGAGCACGCAGCTTTCGGGATGAGGGAGCACGTACATGAGTGGTGGGTCGTCGCACACCAGCGCGTAGCCGAGTTCGATCTTCGGCATGATCACGACTTGCCCGCGATGCGGCTCTAGGTCGCAATCGGGGACGAGCGTTTGTGCACCGATTCCGGCGCAGTTAATCACCAGGTCGACTCCCGACTTCAGTTCCGCGCGCGGCGCGAAATCAAGGTTCTCGAAGTGCACGCCGGTCACGATCGAACCGCCGTCTTTCGCGAATCGCGTCGCGAGGTAGCTCAGATATTTCGTCGTCTCGATGAGCGGGACAGAGAGCGCGAAGCCACTCGTGAAAGCGTCCAACAACTCCCCGGTTTCGAGTCGCCGCACGCCTAACGAGTCCGCCCATTCGGGCACGGGCAACTCGCCGGCGCGCGCGCAGCAGCGCAGCTCGCTCATCACGACGCCACTTCCCGGATCGTCTGCCAGTTCGCGCAGCCGATCGAAAGTCAGCAGCGACCATGCGATGACCGCGTCGGCCGGCCCCGCATCGTAAGGAAACCAGATCGCACCCGCCGCCGCGGACGTCGTTTCGGTGCCGGTCTCTTCCGCGAAAATCACGGTTTGGAATCCGCGTTCCGCGAAGAGGACGGCGCAGGTCAAGCCTGACACGCCCGCGCCGATCACCGCTACCCGCTTCCTCATGCGTTCATCATGTACGTGCGATGCGCGCAGGGTCAGCTAAATTGCCGGGATGGTTTCGATCAATCGCGACGCCCTGACGGAACGGATTCGCGCCGGCGATCGCATCAGCGCGGCCGATGCGCTGGAAATCTACCGCTGGCCGCTCGCCGAACTCGGTGCGCTGGCCGACGATCGGCGGGACCGGGCGAAAGCCGAAGCATACGGCGGGCGCGGGCGGGAGATCGTGACCTACATCGTCGATCGCAACATCAATTACACGAACGTCTGCAACGTTTACTGCAAATTCTGCGCGTTTTATCGGACGGAAAAGGACGCTGATCATTATGTGCTCAGCTTCGAACAGTTCGATCAGAAGCTCGATGAATTGACCGCCGCGGGCGGCGTACAGATTCTGATGCAAGGCGGCCATCATCCAAAACTGCCGTTCCGTTGGTACATCGACCTGCTCGAACACATCCGAAGCCGGTATCCGCACATCAACATCCACGGATTCAGCCCGCCGGAGTTCCAACATTTCGCCGAGACCTTTCGGATGCCGCTGCGCGAAGTGATCTCGCAATTCAAAGCCGCCGGGCTCGGCTCGATCCCGGGCGGGGGCGGCGAAATCTTGGTGGACCGGGTCCGGGACCGGATCGCGCCTTTAAAGTGCAAGAGCGATCAGTGGCTGGAGGTGATGCAGGTGGCGCACGAGCTCGGCTTGAAATCGAGCGCTACGATGATGTTTGGCCACGTGGAAACGATCGAGGATCGGATCGAGCATCTGCAACGCTTGCGCGATCAGCAGGACGCGAGCGGCGGGTTTACGGCATTCATCTGCTGGACCTTCCAGCCGGAGAACACGGTCCTGAAGGTGAAGCAGCGAACCGGCACCGCCGAATACCTGCGGATGCAGGCGCTGGCGCGTATTTTCCTCGATAATTTCCCGAATGTGCAAAGTTCGTGGGTGACGCAAGGGCCGGGGATCGGGCAGGTGGCGCTGAGCTACGGGGCGAACGATTTCGGATCGGTCATGATGGAAGAAAACGTGGTGAGCAGCGCCGGGACGACGTTTCGGTTGAACGGCCACGACATCGAGGCCCTGATTCGCGCGGCTGGTTACGAACCGAGGCGCCGGAATAATTGGTACGAACTCTTGAATTAACGAATTCTGGTGCGTTCTTTCCGCGGCCTGGCACCGGGCCGCAGAGGAAATCCCGCCTTGACGATGCCGCTCTTATTCCCCATCTAATACACCCGCACCCGGATCGGGCCTCGGCTCGCCGTGCGGTCTCTACCTTTATGAAACACTTTGTCGGTCCCTTCCGCTCCCGCGTCGCCCGGTGCGCGCTGCTCGCTGGTGTGGTCGCATTCGCCAGCTCGAGTCCGCTGCTCGCCCAGAACGCCGCGCCGAGCGGCCCGCCGATCGTGCGCTCGGTCCAGGTCGATTACGTTGGCCCGCAGACGATCAGCCGCGAACGCGTCCTGTCGCAGATCCGGACTAAGGTCGGTCAGCCGTATTCGGACCTGATCGTCGAACAGGATATCCGTAGCCTCTACGATACGGGCTCGGTCCAAAACGTCCGCATCTTTGGTGAGCCGCAAGGGAACGGCGTAAAGGTGATGGTCGTCATTCAGACGCGCGCGATCGTCAACGAAATCGAGATCAACGGCGCGCAACGCATTAGTGCCGCGAAGCTGCGCAAAAAGATCGATCTCAAGATCAACGGGCCGGTCAAAGAAGAACAGCTCGAGAAAGGCCGCCAGAGCATCATCGACACTTACAAGGCGCGCGGCTTCAACGACGTGGATGTGAAATACCGCGTCGATACCGACCAGACGCGAGGCACCTCACGCGCGATTTACACGATCGACGAG
>JALYZW010000001.1 GCA_030945725.1 Verrucomicrobiota bacterium
GGTCGGTCGCGCCGGCCTGCAGCGCGCGCCGTTTGTTTTGTGCGCTCGCGTCGCCGCTGATCACGAGCACGGGAATGCGATCGTCGCCGGTGCGCGTCTCGCGCAGGCTTTCGAGCACCTGAAAGCCATCGATGCCCGGCATGGCGAGATCGAGCAGGATAAGATCGGGCGTGAAGCTTTCGATTCGCGCGAAAATTTTCATCGAATCGCTCAGGCTTTCGAGCCGGGTGTAACCGATGCGATGAAGGAAATTCGTCATCAGGCACGTGTTCGAAATCTCATCGTCCACCATGAGAATCTTCGCGCCTTTGAGAGTGGCTTCGTCCATAGGGTCGCGCTCCGCGGCGGGGCAACGGCGCGGGTCAGGCGGCGATTTCGCGCTGCGTCAATTCCGCGACGCAGGAGAGAAGCAGGCCCGGCTCGACCGGCTTCGCGAGGAAGCGCATTCCTCCGCTCTGGACCGGCCGGCTCCCTCCTTCATCATGGCTGACGAGGCCGGTCAGAAACAGAATCGGAATCTCCCGTAACCGCGAATCGTGCGCCGCTTCCCGGGCGATATCGCCGCCGTCTTTCCCCGGCATGTCGACGTCGAGCAGCATAAGCGCAGGCTTGAACTGGATCGCGGCGGCCAACGCGCGCGTCGCTTGATTGACGATCATGACTTCGTATTCGCCCGAATTCTCCAGGATCATCCCCGCGAGGCGGGAAAGATTCGGATCGTCATCCACGATCAATACGCGTTTCTTGCTCATACGCGGTTAAGAGCAGCGAATGTGCGCGCGCCGGTGCGGACATTACTGATTTTGAGCGGCGAAGGGCCGACGAATCAGCTCGGCGAGGAGCGCTAAAAAAATATGCAGCGCGGCTTGCGACATCGTCTGAGCGGCTCAATCGTTAGGTCGGTGCCCGATGCATGCCATTGGGCGCCGCGGTCGATTTATGAAGAAGCGGGCTTCCGTCAGAGGCAGTCAGTCCGCGCCGCGATCGAAGAGCGGCGTGCGCAAAGGACAGAAACGTCCGCCCGCCTCGAAAGCCCCGACCATGAGTACTGGCGAAGGCTTCGAAACGAGTCCAGCCGAGCAGAGATTGCGCGCGATCGTGAATGCGACGACGGCGATTGTGTGGCGCACGGATCCGGCGGGCGTGCCACTCGGATCGGTCCCGACGCCGGCGGAGTTTACCGGGATGCCAGCGGAATTATTCGCCCGCGCCGGCGGCTGGACGGAGGCGTTTCATCCCGATGATCGCGAGCGGGTGATCGCGGCGTGGAACGGCGCTCTCGCTGCGGGCGAACCCTTTTCGGTCTGCTACCGCCTCCGACATCACGATGGCACGTGGCGGGATATTTACTCGCGCGCGGTCGCGATCCGGGAGCGGGATGGCTCGATCCAGGAGTGGGTTGGAGTTGACGTCGATGTGACCAGCCAAAAGCGAGCGACCGAGGCTCTCCGATTCCACTCTCATGTGCTGGCTCAGATCGGCGACGCGGTCATCGCCTGCGATGTGGCGGGTCACGTGATCTATATGAACGGCGCGGCCGAAAAGCTGCATCAATGGACCGGCGCGGAAGCTGTCGGACGTCATGTAAAAGAGGTCGCCGGCGCGCAGATGTCGAAACAGGAGATCGCTGCGATCATCGACCAAGTCGACAAGTTCGGGAAGTGGTCGGGAGAATTTGTGAGCTGCCGCCGCGACGGTGCGGAATTGGTGCTGGAACTAACGACCACCGGTTTGCGAGACGAGGAGGGGAAGCTCACGGCGATCATCGGCATCTCGCGCGATATCACGACGCGGAAGGCGGCGGACGAAGCCTTGCGGAATAGCGAGCAGCGATTTCGACAGCTCGCGGAGAACGTCGAGGAAGTATTCTGGATGTACGACGTGGCGGAGGAGGAATATCTTTATCTCAGTCCCGCCTACGAACGGATCTGGGGCTGGCCGGTGGATGTTCTGATTGGACGCGGTTGCTCGTTTAGCGATCAGGTGGTGGAAGAAGACGGGCCGATATTTCAAGAACATTTGCGGCAGGAGCGGCTCGGCCAGTGCGAAGCGACGTATCGGATCCGGCGTCCCGACGGTTCCATCCGCTGGATTTTTGACCGCAGCTTTCCGGTGCGGGACGAGCTTGGGCGAATTTATCGCCTGGCGGGGATCGGGCGGGACATCACGGAACGGATGGAAGCGGAGCGCGCATTGCGCGAAGGCGAGGAGCGGTTTCGCGCGGCGTTCGAGCAGGCGCCGGTGGGAATCTGCGAGATGGCATTCGATGGAACGTTTACGAGGGTGAACGCGCGCCTTTGCCAGCTTTGGCGCTATCCGTCGGAAGAGCTGATGGCGAAAAAGTTCAGCGAAATCACCCATCCGGAGGATTTGGCGAAAAGCTTAAAACTGGTCGGCGAGCTCTCTCGGGGCGAGCGCGAATCTTTCGCGATCGACAAACGCTATATTCGCAAAGGCGGCGAGAGCATGTGGGCTCACTCGACCGTCTCGCTCCTGCGGACGAACGCGGGCGAGCCACAGAAGCTGATCGCGATCGTCGAGGACGTTAATGAGCGCCGCAAGATGGAGGAGACGTTGCGGCAGAGCGAGCGGGAATTGCGCAACCTCGCGTCGCGTCTCATCACGATCCGCGAAGCCGAAACGGCGCGCATCGCCCGTGAGATTCACGATCAAATGGGGCAGGCTTTGACTGCGCTGAAAATGGATGTGGCCGCGCTCGAGCATGGCCTGAGTGCCGAACCTGAGTGCATTGCGGAGAGCGAAACTGCGGCGCGTATCCAGACGATGTCTGCCACGATCGAGTCGATTCTCGCGACGGCGCTGCAGCTTTGCACCGAGCTGCGGCCACCGGTATTAGATGAACTAGGGCTCGTTCCCGCGATCGAATGGGCGGCGCGTGATTTCGAAGCGCGGAATGGAATTTTCTGCAACCTGCATCTCCCGTCCGAATTGCTTGAAATCGAGCACTCGAGAGCGACCGCCATGTTTCGAATCTTCCAGGAGATTCTGACGAATGTAGTGCGCCATGCGGAAGCGACGGAAATTACGGTCACGCTGGCGGCGCTGCCCGATCTCCGGCTCGAAGTGACTGATAATGGCCGCGGTCTGGGACCGGACAAGAGCTCAGCGGAGTTAGGCTTGGGAGTGATCGGAATGCGCGAACGTGCTTTCGCGGTTGGCGGGCGAATTGAACTGCGCGAGGCAGTCGGCGGCGGGACGACGGTGATCGTGGAAATTCCAAACGGATGAAGGAACGGCCCCTGCGCATATTGCTGGCGGATGACCACGCCCTGGTGCGGGCAGGGACGAAGGAAATCCTTTCGCGCGAAGTCCGCGCGGAGTTCGTCGAAACGGTGGATGCGCGCGCGACGATCGACGCGGCCTGTAATCAGGGACCGTGGGACGTGATTCTGCTCGATATCACGATGCCGGGACGAAGTGGTTTGGATGTCCTTTGTGACCTGAAAAAAAGTTGCCCGAAGACGCCGATCCTGATGTTGAGCGCGCATGAAGAAGAGCAATTTGCGATGCGCGCGCTGCGCGCGGGAGCGTCGGGATATCTTTCAAAGTCGGGGCCGCCCAGCGAACTCATCAAAGGCGTCGTCAAAGTGCTGGGCGGCGGTCAATACGTGAGCGAAAAATTCGCGGAAGCGCTCGCGCTAACTTTACAGCGAGGCAAGAAAGGACGTTCGCACGAGTCGCTTTCGGCGCGGGAGTTCGAAGTCCTGCGCATGATCGTCCACGGAAAAAGCGGCAAGGAAATCGCGAGCGAGCTTTCGATTAGTTTCAAGACGGTGAGCACTTATCGAACTCGCCTCATGGACAAGCTGGGCGTGCACTCAAACGCGCAACTCGCCCAATACGCGGCGCGCGAAGATCTCGTTTGATCGCGCGCGGCTGCGCGGCGTGATCAGGAACAGGCGACGCGGCTCCACGGCGGCCCCGGTAGGAGTCGTCCTACGCGATTACCGGAGTCTGAATCTGCGCAAAGGACGCCCTTCTGGTTGATCTTCGGTCGTGCAAAAAAATGTTCTTCGGGAGTCGAGTCTCGATGCGCGCAGTGGCGCCGCGGCGCTGATCTGGCCCGGTCTCGCAGGCCTTCAGGCACCCTCCCCGTGGCTGGTTTCTTCGTCGCCCGAAACATCGCATTCCCAAGCGGACTCCTTCGCCGCCGTGCTTCAGGGATTGAGCATTGCGATCGCCGTCGTCGCGCTCGCCGGCTGGGCGATCCCAATCGCGCCGGTCCTCGGTTTATTTTTCCCGGTCATGAATCCCGTGATCGCTTGCGGCCTGCTGGCGGCGGGTGTCGCAAGTCTTTTGCTTCGCCGAAATGAGACGAGCTCGCTGCGCATCGACGTCGGCTCCGCGGTCGCCGCAGGAGTTGTTTCGTTAGGCGTGCTGAAACTTTGTTCGCATTGGTTTCACTGGAATCTCCACATCGACGGCTGGCTTTTTGGCAGCGAGTTAGCGGCGCATCCCCGAGCTGTTAATCAATTCGCGCCGAAAACGGGCTTCGCATTCGTCCTCATCGGCGGAGCAATGCTTCTGCGTCGCGCAAAGTTCCATCGGTTCGCCGAAATTTTCAGCTTCTCCGTGGTTGCCATCGGAGTGTTATCTGTGCAGGGCTACGCGTTCGGTATGCTCGAGTTGCAGACTGCTCCGGGGTTCGTTCCGATGACGGTGCCGACCGGTATCTGCGTGCTGTTAGCCGGCAGTGCACTCCTTCTGGACGCGACGCAGCAGGGCGCAATGCGCATTCTCGCCAGCGGTACGGCCGGCGGGTTACTCGCGCGCCGACTGCTGCCGTTGGCAATCCTTTTATCGACCGCACTTGGGACCCTGCGGATTATGGGGGCCCGAGCGGGGTGGTACGATGCGGACTTCGGCGCCGCGCTTTTTACGACGGCGTTCATCGTGATTTTCCTGCTCGTGACGTGGTGGACCGTGCGGTTGCTCCATCGGCTCGATCTGACTCGGGAAAGCGCAGAAGTGGCGCGATCGGAAAGCGAAGAACGCGTGCGCGGTTTGAATTCAGAACTCAAACAGCGTGTGGACGAGCGGACGGCCGCGCTGGAGATCGCGAGCACGGCCAACCGCGAGCTGGACGCCTTTTCGTATTCTGTTTCGCACGATCTGCGCGTCCCGCTGCGCGCGATCAGCAGCTTTGCGCGCACCGCGGCGGAAGATCACGCCTCCGCGCTGGGAAAAGACGGAGTGCGCTGTCTCGAGCGAGTGCAGCAAGGCACGCGGCAGATGGAGCAACTGGTGGAAGACCTCCTGTTATTTTCTCGCACCGGCCGGCAGGCGCTATCCCGAACTCGAGTAGATATGTCTGAGCTGGTGGCCGAGTGCGTCGCTGACCTGGAGGCGATGAGAAACGATCGCCAGGTCACAATTAAGGTGGCGGATCTCGCACCGTGCGCGGCGGACGCGGCGCTGGTGCGCCAGGTCTGGTCCAACCTTCTTTCCAACGCGTTGAAGTATACGCGGCGCCGCGCGTCGGCGTTCATCTCGATCGGGAGCGAAACCAGAGCCGAAGGCGTTGTCTATTTTGTGCAGGACAACGGATCGGGCTTCGACATGAAGTACGCGCATAAGCTTTTCGGTGTTTTCCAGCGGCTCCACTCAGAGGACGAATACGAAGGCACCGGTGTCGGTCTCGCGCTCGTCCAGCGCATCGTCCATCGCCACGGCGGCGACGTCTGGGCGGAAGCGGAAGCGGAAGCGGGACGCGGCGCAACTTTTTCATTCACTCTCCAGCCGCGCTCGGCCGCTCCGCTACCGACCACGCAACTCTCATGAATCCCGACGTCGACACAACGAAACCGTTCCGGGTTCTGATCCTCGAGGATCGCGCCAGCGACGCTGAGGTCCTGCTGGAGGAGTTGCGCCGCGCAGGCGTGCAGGTCGACGCGAAGATCGCCGCGACCGGGGACGCTTACGCCGAGCACCTTACTCCGGACCTTGATGCGATTATCAGCGATTTCAATCTGCCTCAATTCGGAGCGCGAGAAGCACTCGAATTGTTACAGGCGCGTGAATTCGACATCCCTTTTCTGGTCGTCTCGGGCGCCATCGGCGAAGAGACTGCGGTAGAACTGATCAAGCTCGGCGCAGTCGATTACGTTTCGAAGGCAAGACTGGCCCGTGTACCGACAGCTCTGGTCCGCGCGGTGGAAGCGCACAAGCTTCGCCGGGAGAAAATGGCGAGCGAAGAAGCTCTCGGGGCCGCGGCCGTCGAGACGGCGACGATCCAGCGCCGGCATCAGGAACAGTACCGGGAAC
>JALYZW010000042.1 GCA_030945725.1 Verrucomicrobiota bacterium
AATTGTTACAGTGGTAGGATCTGCGCGACCTCAGTCGCTGATTAGACCAGCATAAGCGCCGGTCAGGTGTGCAGATCAGGGCGGCGCCGAAGCGTCGCGAGCCGAGAACGTAGGCAATTCCGTTCCCCTGACAAACATTTTTCGCGGGCCGCCGTTTTCTGCGGCGCGGCCAGCCATGATTTTCGCGTTGGCCGTATCCTACACAATTCATACGATCCGCGGATGCTTTGGTTCAGCCGTCACCGCTGGCTCGTGCTCGCGGCGATCTGCGCCTTCTGGACCGGGACCATCTTTCTGGTGCGCATTCTCCCGCGCCTTCCCTTTCTCACCTTCGTTTGGTCCGGTGAGCAAACCTTTGAAGATTTGATGCAGCGCGAAGGCCGCAAAACGCCGACGCGGGCCGACTTCGCGTTCATCGGAATCGATCAGGCGAGCGCGCAGTTCGCTCCCTTTGACGCGGCGCAACTGGAGAACAACCGGGCCTTGCAACTAATGGCGGAACGCCCCTTTCCGTGGTCGCGCGAAGTGTGGGCCTTGCTGCTCGATCGACTGTTCACGGCAGGCGCGCGCGTCGTCCTGTTCGATCTCGTCTTCAGTCCGGTCAATGAAGGCGATCCAGCGTTTCGCGCGGCGCTCGATGCGCATCGCGCGGGCGTCGTGCTCGGCGCGAACTTTGATCTCGCGAACGGCGCGCAGGCGATTTTGCCTAACGAGCAGTTAATCCCGCCGCCACAATTGATGGACGATCGGGTCGGCTACGTCGTTTTTTTTGCCGATGAAGCAGATGGGAAAATTCGTGCCGCTCGCTACACCATGTCCGACCGGCAGCTGGCCGGAATCGGAAGCGATCCGAGCGAACAGGTCTTTGCATCGCTCGCCGCCCGCGCCCTGACCAAGCTCGGCCGCGGCGCCGATATCCCGCGCGATTTAAAGCCGCATCTGATTCGCTTCGGGGCGCCGTCTGCCTACGAACCGCGCCCGCTCTGGGAACTTTTCGACGCGAAAGTCTGGCATTCGAATTACGCCGACGGCGCGTTCTTCCGCGACAAAGTCGTCATCCTCGGATCGTCTGCGCAGATCGTCCACGACGTCGTCGCGACACCGGTCGATCCCACGATGGCGGGCCCTGCGCTGCACTTGCACTCGCTCGCCGCGGTGTTAGCGCACGATTTTCTCGAGCCGACGCCCGCCCACATCGGCTACGCGCTTGTTGCCGGCGCCGGGCTGCTGGCGTGGTTGCTGGTGGCATTCGTTCGACGGCCGCTCGCCTGCGCGGTTCTGATCGTCGTCGTGACGGCGGGATATCTCGCGGTCGCGCGCGCTCTTTATGATCGCATCGGGTTGCTCCTCTTAACCGTGCCGCCGCTAAGCACGTTTCTCCTCTGTGGCCTGTCCTCACTCGGCTTCGAATACGCGCTCGAGCGCATGGAAAAACTGCGGACGCGGCGGACCCTCGAGCGTTACGTTTCGAAGAATCTGGTAAAGGAGATTCTCGATAATCCGGACAGCTTTTACAGCAGCCTCCGCGGAGTTCGTTTGCCCGCGACGATTTTGTTTTCGGACATCGTCGGATTCACCGCGCTCACGGAAAACGCCGATCCGGAAGCACTCGTTAGGCAGCTGAATGAATATTTGAGCCGGATGACCGCGGCAGTCTTCGAGAACGACGGCACGCTCGATAAATTCATCGGCGACGCGGTCATGGCGGTTTGGGGAAATGTCGGCAGCCGCGGGACGACGGAGGACGCGAAGGCGTGCGCCCGCACCGCGCTCGCGATGCGACGCGAACTGCGGGTCCTGAATGACCGCTGGCATGCGGCCGGCATCGCGCCGTTTTCAATCGGGATCGGGATCAATCACGGTGACGTCCTGGTGGGCAATATTGGATCGCAAGAAAAAGCCGACCCCACCGTGATCGGCGACGCTGTGAACCTCGCCTCTCGCCTCGAGGCGCTCACTCGCACCTACGGCACGGACATCCTCGTCGGCGAAAGCGCGGCCGAGCTAATTCGCGACGACTTCGTGCTGCGCAGCGTCGCGCGCGTGCAGGTGAAAGGGAAAACGAAGCCGAGCGACATTTTCACCTTGATCGGCTCGCACAGCGAACCGGCGGACGGTGAGTTCCTGAGTCGGCTCGAAATTTACGAAGAAGCGCTGCAGCATTTCCGAGAGCGCCGCTTCGCTGAGGCGAAAAGTCTTTTCTCTCGTTTTCTGGAATTCTTTCCAAAGGACGCGCTCGCGATCATGTATCTCGCGCGGTCGGTCGAGTACGAGCAAACGCCGCCTAACGAGTCGTGGAATGGCGTGGAAATTTTTCGGAAGAAATGATCACTCGAATCGACAGGCGAAGTTCCGCCTGACTTTCAGCGGGATGGCGAACGCGGATCACGTCACGCAGGATGGCGCCCTGAGCGGAACGGGCGAGCGAGAGCTCTGCGGCCCGCGGTTGTTCCCGGTCGTCCTTGTCCTGAGCGCGATCCTTTGGTGTTTTACAATGACGGGCGGGCGCCACGTTTTCGTGCCGGAAGTCCTCAGCGCGGCCTACGATTCGCAGGGCGAACATTTGCTTCGCGGCGAAGCCGAAGTCGATGGCGACGCGATCCGGCACGAAGCGATTATCGTGAACGGCAAAGCGCAGATGTATTTTGGGCCGTTCCCGGCTTTCCTTCGCATTCCACTCAATCTGATTTACCCGGCGGGGCGCGGAAGCTGGTCGCGTCTTTCTGGATTTGGCGCCGGCGTGGTCGCGCTGGCCGCCTTTGCGGCGTTGATCGGCGCGGCCCTTGGGCGGACGTCGCTTTGCCTTCGTTGGCAAGCGTGGCTGGGGAATGCGAGCCTCGTCGGTTTTGCCTTCGCTTCACCGTTGCTCTTCCTTCTGGGCAATCTTTCGATCTACAACGAAGCGGTCGTGTGGGGATTCGCGTGGTCGGTGGCTGCGCTCTTTTTCGTGCAGCGCGCGCGCGAAACCGAAGGCCGACTGTTGACCGGCGCATTGCTCGCGTTCTCGAGTTGCGCAGGCGCGGCGTTGCTCTCGCGGGTAACCTTCGGCGTGCCGTTTCTATTCATCGCGCCGCTGCTCGCCTGGGAGTTGCGGAGCCGCAATCGAGGGTTGCGTTGCGCCGCCCTCTTCATCCCACTCGGCCTCGCGCTGATGTTTCAGTTCCTGCTCAGTTACGCGAGGTTCGGGACCTTCGCCGGCATCAGCTACGAGAACTACATCAACCCCGTGCATCGCGAGTTCGTGCGCCAGTTTGGGATTTTCAATCTGGGGCGGGTTCCGTGGAGCTTCGCGGATTACTTCGGCTTCGAGTTCCCTCGGCTCGAATCAGCCGCGCCATTCCTTAGGGCGGCTCGACATGGTTACGCGTTCCCGAAACTCTATTCACTCCCGTTCAGCGAAGCGTTCCTGCCGGTGACGTGGTGTTCCAGTTGGCTCCTTCTCGGCGCCATTCCTGGACTGGTGATTCTGTTCCGCCGAGGTCGCGTGGCACCGCTGGATCGCGCCATCGCCGGCGCATTCATTGTGGAGTGCCTCCTGGTGTTGTCGTTCCACGCACTGGCGCAGCGCTACGCGGCGGACCTTTATCCATTCCTGATCTTTTGTTTTCTCGTCTTCCTCCGGAACGCGAAAATGCTCGTTCCGTTTCGGTACCTGCTCGTCGCGCTCGTCACGTTTTCTGTTCTGGTGAACTCGCTCGCGACGGTCTCGTGGCTCGTCGATGCAGACCAGAATGTTCCCGCGGAAACGCGGGCGGCCTGGAAGATGTTCCTCGCCCCGCGGTCCGTCACGCGATAGGGCGTCAGAGCCGGACGATATTCGCCCAGAGAAACTCATAGACGGCCAGACCATTCATCACCGAGAAGACGAAGAGACTGGTTTCCGCTGCCGTTAGTTTGCGCGGTCCGTTTTCGAGCAGGAGGAGCAGCATCCACGGCAGCAGAATCATGGCGTAGCGATAGGAGAATTGCCATCCGCCGGGATTCCCGTGCAGCCAAAGGACAAGGGTGAGCGCCCCGATCGCCGTCCAACAGACGGCGCGAAATCTCCCACCTTCGCGGAAGAGCAGAAACAGAAACGGACTCGCGACAAAAATCGAACATCCGAACGGCTCAGCGCGCAGGAAAGGAAACTGCGCTTCGTCGGCCAACCCGTGAAAAAGCATTTGGAAGGCGTTCCACGGAATCGCGTAGGGCGAAAACAAGCCGTGCCGATACCAGGGCTCACTCAGCACCTTCGGGATTCGCGCGTAACCGAAATCGGCGGGCGAACCAAAGCGCGCATAGTTATATGCGCAGGTCGCCAAGACCAACAGCACCGGTGCGACAGCGAAGCGCGCGATCAAATTCAGTTTCTGTCGCAGATCGAACGGCGGCGGAGTTTCCGTATCGTCGGTTGGCGCTGGATTCGACAGCCACAGGCAGGCGAAGAGCGGCCAGGTTAGAAACAACTCAACCCGATTCCCGCACGCGATCGCCAGCCACACGCCCGCCAGCAACGGCCGCGGGCGGACCAGGGTGAAATAGAGAGCGGCTAGTTGACCGAGCAACGCGAAACCGAGAGCGACCTGCCAGGCGCCGCCTAAACCGAGATTGCTCCAGGTCCAGGTGGCGAAGACCGGGAACAACGCAAGCAGGACGCGGCGCGGGCGCGACATCTCGCGGACGAACGAGAGCAGGAAGGCAAAGTAGACGCAGCCGCCGGCGATCGTCGCTGCGACGGCCCGTCCGGGCCAGTCGCGGATGAGATGGATTCTGCGCAGGATCGCGACGGGCAGGTTCACGAGCACGGCGCCGAGCGGGAAGACGGAGTAGAATTTTCCGCCGAACGGCACCATCTCGTTCAGCCATGATGGAGGCGGCTTCGATAAGCCCGCATGTCCACGCAACATCGCCTGCGCGATCCGGAAAGTGTAGTCGAAGTGCCCCTGGACTGCCTTGGTCGAGAGGTAAAAGAGAACGCCGGCTAGCACCGCCAGACCCGCAGCGAGGAAGCGGTCGTTGCGTGAGGGATGGTCCATGATTCGATCCGATCTCGCGGCGAGGACGCGAATGGAGCCGGATCTTGTCGTTAGGCAAAGGGCCGGTCAAGACCTTGGGCGACACATGGCGCGAAGGATGGAATTCGTTTTCGGAGGGGAAAGTCTTGACCGAGGATCACGCGGATTTCGCGGATGAGGAAGCAGGGGTCGCTCAGAGTTTGCGGGATGAGGGCAAGAGACGCCCGGAACTGCCACGGGGTCCCTCGACTTCGCTCGGGATGACGGCAAGGGGGCGCGGCGCAGCGAGGACACGCACGTTGGATAAATTCTCGGTTTGTCCTGGATGGATGGATGACCAGCGGACTGTTCCAGGCAAGATTTCTGCCCGGCCAGCGGCCAGCTGCGCGCTTATTAAAGTATTACTTTTTCAAGCTGTTGATGCGATCCCTAAGACCGCTATCCGAGTCTTAGGTACATCGCGTTATTTGCGCATCCGCGGTGCAAAATCTTTCCTGGGACGACACCGCCGCCGCCCGAAAGTCTCTTTCG
>JALYZW010000047.1 GCA_030945725.1 Verrucomicrobiota bacterium
CAATCACGGGTGTTGTGCGTCAGACCGCTGCGGTAGCAGCAGAGAGCGTTCCCAGAAAGCGTCCAGATCGGCCGCATCGCGCACCGCCGAATTTAAATCGTCGAGCGCGTCGCCGGCCGGCTCGGGCAACGCGATCCGCCGCGTCTCAACTCCGCGTCGAAAGACAATCTCGTCCCATTGCAGCGACGCAATCGCTTCGTGAAACCGCGCCACCGATCGGCCACGAAAAAAAGCGCGCGTCGTTTCCGGCGGATTCGCGACCGCCGCCCGGATCGCCTCTTCGCTGACCACCTGCCGCATCGACCCTTGCGCTACGAGTTCGGCAAACAATCCGTCCGTGCTGACTTGATGATATTCGAGATCGATCGCCTGCAGCCACGGATCGGTCCACGCGAGCCCCTCCTCTTCACGCAAGGCGCCCAGCAAAAACTCCTTCGCGACCCAGTCCACGCGATCGCGAGTTAGCCGCACATCGTGCTCGAGATCATCGAGCACCTTTTCCCATTCGTGCACGATCCACGCCTGATCCGAATCGGTGGCCACGGATTCTAATCCGCGCGCCGCCGCGAGAAAGCGGCGTTGGACTTCGATCGCGGAAATCGTTTCCCCGTCATGCAGCTCGACGATCCAACGGCGGTCGGGATCCCGGCTGATCGATTTCGCGGCGGCGACCGGATTCGCGAATTCGAGATCGGGCGCTTCGCCGCGTTCGATTAATTCAAGCGCGAGAGCGGTGGTCCCGATTTTCAGCGCTGTCGCCCACTCGCTCATGTTCGAATCGCCGATGATGACGTGGAAGCGGCGATACTTCGCGGGATCGGCGTGCGGCTCGTCGCGCGTGTTCACGAGCGGCCGTTTGTTCATCGTATCGATGCTCACGAGCACGCTGAAAAAATCCGCGCGCTGCGAAATCTGATACAGACCCGGTTGCCCCGCTGCGCTCTCCGATTCAATCCCGAGCTTTCCCGCGCCGGCAAAAATCTGTCGCGTCACGAGGAACGGCAACATTCCCGCGACAAGCCGGGCCCACGGCACATCGCGACGCATCAGATAATTGTCATGACATCCGTAACTGTGGCCGACGAAATCGGTGTTGTTCTTGTAGAGCCGGAGGCTCTGGCCTTCCGGCAGTTGCAGATTCCGGCGGCGCGCGCACTCCGCCAGAATGCGTTCGCCCGCCTTGTCGTGCGCCACGACCTCACGCCACGTCGTGCATTCGGGCGTCGAGTATTCCGGGTGCGCGTGATCGTTGTAAAATCGCGCTCCGTTCGAGAGCACGAGATCGCTTTTGATCTCCTCAAAACTGAGCGGCCGGTTTTTATCGATTTCGAAATAAGCCGATTCATCCGTGTCCTGCAGTAGCTCCGCGGCTCGGAAGCCACGCGCGTCGCGGTGCGGATCTTCGAGCTGGTAATCCCATTTCATGAGCGCGCCATCGCGCGTATATGAGCGCACCAGTTCGATCGATTCCGCCACCACATCGACCGACTCGGCGCCATCGATCGTGATGCCGTATTCTGTCTCAATGCCGAAGACGCGTGGCATGGGCGGAATCTCGGTCTGGTCGAGCTGTAGAGATTCGGCTGCGCGAAGCCTAGACCACGCCCGAACGACTGCCGGCCGGCCGCGCGAGATCACGACGCGCCGGCGAGATCTTCACGACGTTCTCCGGATCGAAGTCGACCAGCTTGAACCAATCTTCCGTCACGTCGGTCGGCGGGAAAATGTCGTTCTCCGAAAACTCTGCGACGAACGACCGCTGCAAATCCGCCTCGCTTATTCCCTCGGTTTGCGGTGAGCCGATCGCGCGTTTGATCGCGAGACTTTTTGCCCGTTCGACGATCGATTTGATGATCGCGCCGCTCATCAAATCGCCACGGTAGAGAACTTCCTTCCGCCCGCTGCGCAGCGTGATCTCGAGGAACTTGTTTTCATCGCGCCGGGCAAACTGCGCGTCGAGCACGCGCTCGATGAGGGCCTCGATCGCGGCGCCGATGTTCGCTTTCTCTTTCGCGAGCGCGCCGTCGTAGGGCAGATCGTCAGTCAGATAAATCCGGTAAATCTCGCGAGCACCCGCGCGGTTCGGACGGTTCACTTTGATCTTCCGGTCGATCCGGCCCGGCCGCAAAATCGCGGGATCGATCAGGTCCGCCCGGTTCGACGCGAGGATGATGACGACATCATCGAGCGACGCGATTCCGTCCATCTCCGCGCAGAACATCGGCACGAGCGTCGAGAGGATATTCGAGTGCCGGGACGCTCGGCGGGTGCCGAGGATGCTCTCCGCTTCGTCGATGAACAGGAACGGCAGGAACCCCTCGCGGCGTTTCTCGCGCGCGGTCGCGAAAATCTCGCGCACGATCCGCTCCGATTCCCCGACCCACATGTTCAGGATTTCGGGCCCTTTGACGTGCATGAAATATTCCTTCATCTCGTCTCCGGTTTTCGCGCGGAGCTGCTTCGTCAGGTTATAGGCGGTCGCTTTGCCGATCAGAGTTTTTCCGCAGCCCGGCGGGCCGTAAAGCAGGAAGCCTTTCGGCGTCGCGTGCTGAAATTTCGCGAAGAGTTCACCGTGAATCAGCGGCAGCTCGATCGCGTCCTTGATTGCCTGCAAGGCTTCATCCTGGCCGCCAACTTTTTCCCATGGAAGCTCGGGTACGACATCCAGATAATGTTCGCGCGATTCGGGCCGCGCGAGAACCTCAAGCGCCATGCGGTAACTCGGATCCACGCGCACATCGTCCCCTGATTTTACGGCACTCTTCGCCAGCTCCGTCGAACGCTGCAGCACGATCGATTGCGCACCGTGTTCGCCGCCGACCCGGAGCCGATCGTCGCCCAGCACTTCGGTCACCTTCGTGACCGGCCCGGCCGTTTCGAAGCCCAGTTCACCGACGATCACGTACGCTTCATTCACGAGGACGCGCGTCCCCTTCTTCAGTTTCGAAAGGCTGATCCGAGGATCGACGTTGCAATAATAATCAGACCCGCCCACCACGATGTGTGCGGTTTCTTTGCTCACGCGGTCAAGAAAAGTGCCGATTCGATTGGCGGGTGACGTCACTTTCTTCACCACGGCTTCCAGCTTCTCGATCATCTGCCGCGCGTCGGAAACCATCTCTTCCTGCTCCCCAATTTCGTCGCGCAGCGCGAGCAGTTGATAGCGCGCGAGGTCGGGCATTTCGACCGAAAGAACGACGCGATCGAAGGCCTGGAGCAGGCTCACTTTCCGATCTTCCGAACCCTCAATCCCTGCGCTGCCTTGGTCGCTCATCCGCTTGCGTCCAACATAACTTTCGGATCGACGCCGCGCAAACCAGCGCCTTCCCGGACGGCCTGCTACGAGTTGCGCAGGTCGAGGAAAGCGGCGCCAAGATGCGACAATAAATCAGTTGGCAGTAACGATTCCTCGCTCGCGCACCGTCCGCTCAAAGCAAGCTCGGCCGCGCGCCCGCAAACCCAGGCGCCGAGGCGTCCGGCGTCGTATGGACTGAGC